>CAZFME010000061.1:0-12943 GCA_964520055.1 uncultured Clostridia bacterium | reverse complement strand
AAATCCTGTATATAAGGATATGCTTATTACTCTGGTTGGCTCAGGTTCTGTCGGGGAAAATGCAATAGTTTTGGGAAGTAATGAGATTCGCGTTGGCACATCACTACAGTTAAAGACAAACATATATTCAGTAACGACAACTGTCATGAGCATTAATGCACAATAGTCAAATGATAGATTTTAATATAGAAACCTCCATTTTGTAATCAACTTATTATATGCCTTACTATAATTAAAACGATAGATAGTAACTATTCAGAGGCCTGTCATTCTACTATATACTGCTGTCATTCTGAGCGCAGCGAAGAATCTTATTTAATCCTTACAAGATCCTTCATGACAAGCCGTTTTCAACTTCTGAATAGTTTTAAGACAAAAATGACTTTTTAAGTATGATTAATGACTACATTTGTATTACCGGTGCTTTGCAAGAGATGGGCATAAGGAGATTTGCGATGGAACATGTAAACATATGGGTACAAAACAGCTTGTTTATTAATACAATTACATTCTTTTTCAAAACGGGAATCTACAGAGGGAGTTTTATTTATACTGGGATTTCTACTCTAAGTGATTTTATTTCAAAAGCCTTAAAAGCAAGTTGCTTTAGAGGCTGTTTTACCAATAAAAACTGGGAGCAAAACGCCATAAAGCAAAGCTACTTTATGACTATTATCCTAAAGATTGCCCAGCCAATAGAAAAGCTTACGGGCTGCTTAAACAGTATTATAAAAAACAGTTATCCATTTAAAATTGTGTCAAAGGTGACTGAATCATTTATTCAAAACCCGTTTTTGACCACAGCGCATATATTTTTACCGCCAATATTTTCAATTACTGTGCTGAAAGCTATTTTCGGGAGCTTTACGCTGAAAGCATTGGTATACCGCATAACCTTATTGATATTGTTACTTTTTATGTTATCGGTTGAGGCATCCTTACGTTCTGTTTTATCCTCCAGTGAGGCATGGAAATTGTACAAATGGTATTTTGATGAAAAAGTGACAGCTGCGCCTTCAGACAAGCAAAATTCTATAAAAGACTTATCTTACAAAGATAAGCTGGAATTTGCAGCCATTGGTTTTGCAGGAGGTACTTTATACTATTTTCTTTCAGGAACCACCTTTATTAAATTATTCGGTCTTATATTCATATCTACGATAATATATATATGGCCTGTGTGTGGACTGGCTTTAACGGCATTTATGCTGCCTTTGGCACCGACCACATACAGTGTTGGTGTTATAGGCTTAACTTTTATAGCAGTTTTATTAAGCTGCAATAGATTCAAAAAAGCTTTACCGGCTGCTCTGATACCGGCATTGTTGTTTATCGCGGCTGCCGGATTAGCAGCAGTGTTTTCTGTTATGAGGGTTGAAAGTTTAAAAACCCTTCCGCTTTATGCGGCATATTTCATGATATTTTATTGCGCCTCAGTTTTGTTTTGCGATTCAAAAACCGTAAAAATAGTGCTTTCACTTTTGATTATATCGACTCTAATGCTTTCATTGCTTGGAATTTATCAGTATTTTTTTGTCAAGGCACCCACAGCTGAGGCCTGGGTAGATGTAAAGCAGTTTCCAGAACTTGCAACCAGGGTATATGCAACACTGGAAAATCCCAATGTATTGGGAGAATATTTGGGACTTTCAATTCCATTGGTCCTAGGACTTTTTTGGGCAGCGGATAAATTCCGGCACAAAATGCTTTTGGCTGTGATTTTGAGCGTATTGACATTATGTCTTATTTTAACATTTTCTCGGGGAGCATGGGTTGGGTTGGCTGTGTCTGTTTTTGCCTTTGCATTGTTTAAAGAACCGAGACTGTTAGTGTTAATACTTGTGTTTACTCTTATGGCTCCAATATTTTTACCTTATTTACCTTCCGTTGTCACAAATCGTATTGACAGTATCGGCAGCCTTGAGGATAGTTCCAACGCTTATAGAGTTACAATATGGATTGCAGCCTTGAGGATGATAAAGGACTACTGGCTAAACGGTGTAGGTCTAGGGCTTGTGGCGTTTTCCAGAGTTTACCGAGATTATATGATAGCAGGAGCCTCGGCCATTCATGCACATAATTTATATCTTGAGGTGGGCCTTGAAATGGGAATTGTGGGGCTGTTTGCACTACTTTGGATGGCGTATAGGGGATTTTCCGAGGCCTTAACCTGTATAGAGAGCAGCCATAAGATGTCATTTATACTGGCCGGAATTGCTGCGGCACTGGTTGGGCATTTATTTCATGGAATAGTTGATTATGTATGGTATAGCCCACGGATTGTCATGGCATTTTGGATGTATTTTGGCATGATGTCAGCACTGACAACCGGCAGTTTTACCAATGATTTGACAGGAGAGAAGGCATCATGATTAAGGTGCTTCATGTCCTTTCCGATACCAATATAGGAGGTGCCGGCAGGTATCTTTTCAATCTTTTATCATCTATGGATAATAACCGCTTTGAAGTAGTTGTTGCTTGTCCCTGTGACGGTGAACTGGAAAAGCAGTTAAAATCCAAAGGCATAAAAGTATTCACCTTGGAAGGTGGGGAAAGCTCTATAAACCTTGGGCATATAAAAAAACTTCGACAAATTATTTCCCGGGAAAAGGCGGATATTGTACATACTCATGCCAGTTTTGCCGGGCGCATAGCCGGACGAATGTCGGGGGGATGTAAAGTAGTCATGACTCGTCATGGTTTGGGCAGTGGGAAAAATGGTTTAATTAAAAGAACTGTTACCACATTGGTTTCAAAGCTATTTACTGACCGCATTATAGCCATATCCCGGGCTGTAAAGATAAGTCTAATAGATAGCGGGGTCCCGGCAGATATGATAACAATAATACACAATGGGATCGATTTATCAAAGTTCGACAAAGTTGAGGGGACCTTGCGAAACGAGTTGGGCGTTGCTCCTGATACACCAATAGTTGGAATCGTCGCTCGATTGGTGCCGGAGAAAGGTTATGAATATGCGATCAATGCCTTTTATCATGTGTTAAAGGTATATCCTTTGGCGCGGTTGGTCATTGTGGGAGATGGCCCGCTGGAAGAATCCTTGAAAAACATGTGTGTTAAACTAGGCATAAAGGATTCTGTAATTTTTATGGGGTATAGACAAAAGGTAGAGAACCTGGAGGCGGATTTTGACGTTTTTGTCCTTCCTTCCATCAGTGAAGGATTGGGCCTAGCTTTACTTGAGGCAATGGCGCTGGGAAAGCCTGTTATAGCCACGGCAACGGGCGGGATACCTGAAGTTGTAAAGCATGAAGTAAATGGTGTTCTGGTGCCTCCCGGAAATGATGTGTGCCTTGCTGAAAGAATGATAGAGATTTTGTCTGATAAAGAGCGAGCAGAAGCACTTGGCCTTGAGGCTCAAAAGACGGTTAACGAAAAATTTGATTCAAAGACCATGATTGAAGAAACTCAAAAGGTTTATATGGAGATTTTTCAAAAGGCCTAAGTTTTGGGAAAATCATGTAAGGTTGATATTAGCCGCATGAAACCTTAAAGGCATTGCCTGGATGCTTTGCACAATTAGGGGGATTTATCTCTATGAAAAAAGGAGACAGATTAATGCGAAGAGTACTGGTTTCCGGTTATTACGGTTTCGGTAATGCCGGAGATGAAGCCATACTCATGGCTATTGTAGAACCACTGAAACAATTAAAAAGTGATATCGAAATTACGGCTCTTTCGGCGGACCCTTTGACGACCAAGGAATATTACGGTATAAATGCTGTACAGAGGACTAGCCCGCTTGCAATAATACGGGAAATATCAAGGGCTGACTTGGTCATTAGCGGAGGGGGAGGTCTGCTCCAGGATGTCACAAGCAATCGCTCAATACCCTATTACCTTTTTATTTTATATTTGGCTAAAAGGCTGAATAAAAAAGTAATGTTTTACGCCAACGGTGTAGGCCCGGTTTTTAGGGAAATAAATAAACGAATGATTAAGCTTGTGGGAAACATGGTAGATCTCATAACAGTAAGAGATGAACAATCCCGGAAAGAGCTTGAAAAGCTTGGTGTCTCCGAACCCCCTATAATAGTTACAGCGGATCCGGCGTTTGTACTTGATCCCATCGATGATGAAGGTGGGTACGAAATGCTCCGGAAACTGGATATAAGTCTTACAGAGCGACACCCAAGGATCGGGGTGTCTGTAAGACAGTGGAATCTAAACAAAAGTCGTGATATAATTGCTAAGGCCTGTGATTTTTTAATAAAAAGCCATAATGCTGATATTATTTTTTTACCGATGCAGTATCCTAAAGATTATCATGAGTCCATAGAGATAATGAAACTAATGAAAGAAGAGGCTAGGGTTATCCCTGAATCCATGGGTCCGCGTGGGGTTTTATGGTTGTGTGGGAAAATGGATCTTATTTTTGGCATGAGACTTCATGCTTTGATTTTTGGGGCAATGACAAAAGTGCCACTGGTGGGGCTGGTATATGATCCAAAAGTGGAACATTTTCTGGAGAGAGTAGAACAACCATCGGCGGGTAAACCCGGTGATTTGGATTTGGTTTCACTGTGTAATTTATTGGAGGAAGCTTTGAATAATATACCCCAAAGCCAAAAACAACTCCAGGAAAAAATAGAACAGCTAAAGGTTTTAGCCAAAGAAAATGCAAAATTAGCGGTAGGTCTGCTGGAGGAAGATAAATGAGGGTTGATGAAAGAGACAGAGTAAATATATTAGGTGTTTTACTTGACCGCATTGATTATTGTGAAGGTTGTAATAAAGTAAAGATATTTTTACAGTCTTATGGAAATAGAATAATTATTACCCCAAATGCGGAAATCATCATGGCTGCCCGAAAGCACCCGGAATTAAAGGCAGCTCTTAATGCGGCGGATATTTGCCTGCCTGATGGCATAGGTGTAGTGATGGCCTCCAGGATACTGGGCAGACCTCTTGCGGAAAGGACTACGGGTTTTGACTTTATGATGAAAGTAATTGGCATGGCTGAAAAAAAAGGGCTGAGTTTGTTTTTGTTGGGGGGTAAGCCGGGAATAGCCGAAAAGGCCGGCGAAAAAATTAAAGCTATGTTTCCGGGCATACAAATTGCCGGATCACATCACGGGTATTTCAAAGAAGATGATGAGCAAGAAGTAATTGATATAATAAATGCTAAAAAGCCCGATATTTTGTTGGCGGCTATGGGATGCCCGAAGCAAGAATTATTTATGACGCGTAACAAAGATAAATTGCAATTTCGAGTTGCTATGGGGATAGGAGGTAGCTTAGATGTTCTTTCAGGGGCTGTGCGCCGAGCACCAGTATTTATGCAGCAGGTGGGACTGGAATGGCTGTATAGGCTTATAACTCAACCCTCGCGATTTAAAAGAATGAGTGTTTTGCCGTTGTTTTTAACAGAAGTTATTATACATAGACTATTTACCGGAAATAAATGAAATACTAGTAAAAGCAAAGAAGTGGGGATATGAAGTTTAAAACATTGCTCTTAGAATATTTTCAAATAGTCTTGGGGTGTTTCATCAGTGCCTTAGGTCTTACAATGTTTCTTATTCCAAATAAGGTGGCCGCTGGTGGTATCAGCGGTCTTGCTACAGTCATGTATTACCTTTTCAAACTTCCTGTGGGCTGGACAATGCTAGCGCTCAACATCCCGCTGTTTTTGGCTGGAGTGGCTTTTCTGGGAAAAGGTTTTGGAGCAAAAACCTTGATAGGAGGACTGCTCTTTTCTGTATTTACCGAAATCACAGCCGGTTTTCCGGTAATAACCCAGGACTTGATGCTTTCTACCGTATACGGTGGTATCGTGCTAGGATTTGGGCTAGGCATTGTCTTTAGAGTAAGGGGGTCTACCGGCGGGACAGACTTGGCGGCCATGATTTTAAACCGTTTTATACCATCAATAAGCGTGGGGCAGGGTATACTGCTCATAGATTTTTTTGGAATAATCTCAAGCGGTATCGCCTTTAATTGGGAGCTGGCCATGTACGCATGGATAGCTTTATTCATAAGTAGTAAGGTAATAGATCTGATTCAAGAGGGCTTTAATTATGCAAAGGCTGTATATATAATTTCGGTCAAAGCCGAAGAAATATCACAGAAAATACTTACGGAAATGGAGCGGGGAGTTACCCTTTTGGAAGCAGAGGGAGGGTTTACCCGTCATAATAAATATGTTTTGCTTTGTGTGATAACCCGCTTGGAAGTATCCAAGCTTAAAAATATAGTTCATGAAATAGATCCTCGGGCTTTCGTAATTGTTCATGATGTGCACGAGGTTCTGGGTGAAGGCTTTAGCTATAAAAACGGCTAAAAACAGATTATTTTCAAGGAGTGATTTTCAAGATGAGCATATCTTGCGAAACTATTCAAGAACTAAAATCCAAGGCGCGTAGTATCCGGCGCCATATCGTTGAAATGATCACCGAAGCGGGTTCCGGCCATCCCGGCGGGTCATTGTCCAGTGCCGATATCGTCACGGCACTATACTTTCATGTGATGAATGTAGACCCTAAAAACCCACACTGGTCCGAACGAGATAGGTTTGTGCTATCCAAAGGTCATGCTGCTCCGGTGCTTTATGCGGCTTTGGCTGAGAAGGGCTTTTTCCCTAAAGAAGAGTTGTCAAAGCTACGCAAAACAGGTTCCATACTCCAGGGGCATCCAGATATGAAAGTAACTCCAGGCCTAGACATGACAACGGGTTCTTTAGGCCAGGGCTTATCTGCTGCTAATGGTATGGCACTTTCAGCAAAACTGGATAACAAGGCCTACAGGGTATATGTGGTGATGGGTGACGGAGAGATAGAAGAAGGCCAAATTTGGGAAGCGGCTATGGCTGCAGCTCATTATAAGTTGGATAACCTGACGGCCTTTGTAGACCACAACGGCCTTCAAATAGACGGTCCAATTAAAGAAGTAATGTCACCGGAAAGCATACAGGAAAAGTTTAAAGCCTTTGGTTGGAATGTAATTGATATAGACGGACACGATATGAAACAGATCCTTGGGGCCATTGAGGAAGCCAAGACTGTAAAGGGCAAACCAACCGTCATAGTTGCAAAAACTGTAAAAGGCAAGGGCGTGCCTTTTATGGAAAACCAGGTGGGCTGGCATGGTAAAGCCCCTAGCCCAGAACAGGCAAAAGAAGTACTTGAGATAATATAAACACATTTTGGAGGAGATATGAGATGACCAAGATCGCAACCCGTGAAGCCTATGGAGAGGCTCTGGCTGAAATCGGTGAAGAGATAAAAGATATCGTAGTATTGGATGCAGACCTTTCAGGCTCCACTAAGACGGCTATTTTTGCAAAAAAATATCCCGAAAGATTTTTTAATATGGGTATAGCAGAGCAAAACCTGATGAGTACTGCAGCCGGCTTTGCTACCTGTGGCAAAATACCCTTTGCCAGCACTTTTGCCATATTTGCCACAGGAAGGGCGTTTGAGCAGGTTAGAAACTCAATCTGCTATCCTAAATTAAATGTAAAAATTGCCGCTACCCATGCCGGATTGACGGTGGGTGAGGACGGAGCCACACATCAATCGGTAGAAGACCTAGCCATAATGAGGGCCTTGCCAAATATGACAGTGATAAATCCCGCCGATGGTGTGGAGGCAAGAAAGGCTGTAAGAGCTGCCGCCCTTTATGAAGGACCGGTTTACCTTCGATTTGGGCGTCTTGCGGTGGAGACCATCTTTGATGAGGACTATGAATTTGAGATAGGTAAAGGTAAGGTGTTAAAAGAAGGCACCGATGTAGCTATTATAGCTACAGGAATAATGGTCGGTGAGGCCTTGAAAGCTGCAGACATTCTTGAAAAAGAAGAAATAAATGCTATGGTTGTGAATATCCATACCTTAAAACCCATCGATGAAGAAATAATATTGAAGGCTGCTGAGTGCGGAGCTATTATAACGGCTGAAGAACACACCGTTATCGGTGGCTTAGGCAGTGCCGTAGCTGAGGTCCTAGCTGAGAAAAAGCCTACGCCCATGCGGAAAATTGGAATAAAAGACCAGTTTGGCCAATCGGGAAAACCTGAAGAATTATTAAAACTGTACAATCTGACGGCGGAAGATATAGTAAAAGCCGCGAAGGAAATGAAAAGTTAACACTAAAAGCCCCAGCACTGGGGCTTTTTAGTTAAATAAGTATTTTTATTTGGTGTTTAAGTGAGGAGGTGGAATGTAAAGATGTCATATAAGTTAGCCATTGTAGCACCCTACCCTGAATTGTCAAAGATTGCGCAGCAGGTATGTCATGAGCTTGAAGTTGAGGCTGTTATTGCAGTAGGTGATTTGGAGGAAGGTGTTAAAGCAGCAAGAAAACTCATCGATGACGGTGCGGAAGTTATAATAAGTCGAGGTGGGACTGCAACAGCTATAGCAAAGCAACTGGATGAACCTGTGATGGAAATTATAGTGAGTCCTTATGATATTATAAGGGCTGTTGCCAGAGCAAAGAGATATGGTGATCATATAGGCGTTGTAGGATTCAGAAATATAATATACGGGAGTAAGAGTTTAGAAGAAGTATTGGATGTAAAAATTGAGGAACTTGAGATAAAAGATGAAAAAGATGCATTATATGTGATTGATAAGGCTAAGAAAGACGGTATACAGGTAATAGTTGGGGATGCGGTATCGGTTCGCTATAGCAAAAAATTAGGGTTAAAGTCAATGCTTGTAACTTCGGGTAAAGAATCTATAAGTATGGCCTTAAGAGAGGCTCAAGAATTAGTTGCAGTGAGGCGAAGAGAAAAGGCTATAGCAGAGCAGTTTAAAGCAATACTCGATTTCACATACGAAGGGATTATTGCTACAAATGCTGAAGGAAAGATTTCCTTAGTTAATCCTGCAGCAGAAAAAATTTTAGGCAAACCAAAAACCTCACTTCTAAATCAACCTGCCGGGGAGGTGCTACCAAGTCTAGCATTAAAAAGAGTTCAAGAAAAGGGGATACCTCTCTTAGGAGAACTTCACCGAATAGGGAATCAGATGGTCGTTCACAATTTAGTGCCTTTGATAACAAACCATGAAACAACCGGTATTGTAATTACATTCCAGGATGCCGGTCATCTTCAGGCCGTTGAGAATAAAGTACGAAGAGAGCTTTATTTGAAAGGGCATGTTGCTCAACATACGTTTGATAATATTATAACCTGTTCATCAATAATGAAAAATGTTATTGAACAGGCTAGGCAATTTGCCCAAGCCGAGGCTGCAGTTGTGATTACCGGAGAAACCGGCACTGGAAAAGAAATGTTTGCCCAAAGTATACATAATAACAGTGCCCGTAATGATGGGCCGTTTGTTGCCGTCAATTGTGCGGCAGTCCCTGAAAACCTGTTGGAAAGTGAGCTATTCGGCTATGAAGAAGGGGCTTTTACCGGTGCTCGCCGTGGAGGTAAAAAGGGATTATTTGAACTGGCTCACAACGGAACCATATTTCTCGATGAAATTGGTGAACTCCCACTGAAATTACAAGCCCGTCTCCTTCGAGTCCTTCAAGAAAAAGCTATTATACGGGTTGGTGGTGACAGAGTTATTCCAATTAATGTCCGCATTATTGCTGCAACCCATCGAAATTTAGAAGAATCGGTTAATAAGGGCACTTTTCGTCAAGATTTATATTATAGGTTAAATGTGCTTAGAGTGTCATTACCTCCTTTACGGGAGCGAAAAGATGACATACCGCTGCTGATAGACCGCTTACTTGAAAAGATTTGTCGAAGGACTAATAAAGCACAACCCATAATTAGCGATAAAGTATTAAAAATATTCAGTTCCTACCATTGGCCCGGAAATGTAAGAGAGCTGGAAAATATTCTTGAGCGATTAGTGGTATTAAAGGCGGGTTCCAGTGTTTATCCGGAGGACATAGGTGAGATAAAAGAAAAATCGATCGAAAAATTGTACAACGAAGATATATATAAAGGCACAGCCATAGAATTAAAAGGGAATCTTGAAGAAATGGAAAAAGCAATTATCAGCACCACTTTGAAATTGACAGGTAATGATAAAGAGAAAACCTGCGAAAAACTAGGAATAAGTCAAACCACATTGTGGAGAAGATTAAAAAAATGGAATATTGCTAAATGAAATATATTGCAAAATGAAAAAACGCATTGTATTACTGTATACTTAGGGAAAAGAGGCTGTTTTATTAAAACGGCCTCTTTTCAATATGAAAAACAGCAACCAAGAGAAGCAAACAATTTTAATTGTTACTATATAAAGATATACTCGTTCAAGCTCAGTAGTCATAAGCTATTAAAGCTTTCTACAGTAGTTGCTTTTTAATTTTATTTAAAGCTGGCACATATTTTGCAAGTTAATAATAGTAAGCACAATCGAATTAAATATAATTAACCTATTTCGAATGGCTTTCATAAAAAGCCAATAATTCACAGCACTTTAGTTTATATATTTGTAATTAGTAAAAAGCATATCGGAAGGAGTAAATCTATGGGCTACATATCAATAATAGCAGATGATCTTACCGGTGCTAGTGATACGGGCATCCAATTTCGCAAATATGGCTTGAAAACAAAAGTTATAGTAGAGCCTGACAAATTAGAACAGTTTTTAGATAATGATGAGATTTTAGCAATTAACTCGAACACCCGACCCTTAAAAAGTGAAAAAGCTTATAAAAGAGTTTACGATATAACCTGTAAGCTAAAAAAAGCCGGCTTTGGCCGTATATACAAAAAGGTAGATTCAACTTTTAGGGGCAATCCAGGAATAGAATTGGAAGCAGTTATGGATGCCTTGGGCTCAAATTTAGCGATATTAGTCCCATCTTATCCGGATAATGGCCGATGTATGGTAAATGGGCATTTAAAAGTTACATCAGTATTTAATAACGGTAATAATGTTGAAAACATTGGCCTAACAGATGAAAACGAACAAGGACTGTGCCATGTCCCGACTATTATTCAAAAACAAATGAGAAGAAGAGTTGCCAACATAGATTTGAAAACCGTTCGTGAAGGAAGTTCCGCAATTCTAGATGCAGTAGAAGAACTTTATAAAAAAGGGTACCAAGTGCTGACAATTGATGCTGTTACGAAAAATGATCTAAACAATATCGCTCTTGCTTGCAAGTTGTTACCGGAAGCAACAGTGTTGGCTGGAGCAGCCGGGTTTGCAGCGTATTTACCTAAGGTAATAGGGCTATCATCTAAGAACCTCTTAAAACTACCGTCGAAAGACGGGATGATACTGATAGTGGCAGGGACATGTAACCCAACAACTCGCAGGCAGATAGAAGAAGTATTAAAAAACGTCAATGCTAATCTTATCAAAATCGATACAGATAGAATAATTAGTGGAATGGCGCACGAAGAAGTGCAAAATGTGGCACAAAAAATACAAAAACATGCAGAAACAGAAAAAATAGAGACAAATCCAATGATATTAGCGGTTGACACTCTTTTTGATCTATCCCTAAAAATAGAAGAACGTAACAGTATGAAATGGGGAAAGTCTATAGCCTCTGCTATGGGCGAGATTGTAGGTATGCTAGTTGATGATAAACTAGTTCAATCCCTTGTAATCACCGGTGGTGACACAGCTCTTCATGTTTTAAATGTTTTAAAAGCAAGAGGAATAGACCTTGAAGAGGAGATTCTAGCAGGGATTCCAGCAGGTCGCTTATTTGGAGGCAAAGCTCATAATCTCTCTGTTGTAACGAAAGCCGGAGGTTTTGGACCGCCAATGGCACTTTTAGAGGTTATTGAACATTTGCAAAACAACATTTGAGTTGGGCTAGTATTAATTTATACTGAAAATCACAACTTTTAATAACATTAAAATCTGTTAAAGGAGTGCAATAATATGCTCAGAAAACCAGTAATCGCTATTACAATCGGAGATCCTTGTGGAATTGGGCCAGAGATAACAGTTAAGGCTTTGGACCTTGCTAAAATATATGAAAAATGCAGTCCAATAATTATAGGTGATGCCAATGTCATGAGACATGCAGTTCAAATAGCAAATGCAGATATTAAAGTCAATGCAGTTGATACGCTTGATGAATGTAAATATCAATATGGAGAGATAGATGTTTTAAATTTAAAAAATGTAGACCTAAAGCAGCTAAAATTTGGTGAAGTTACTAGGTTGGGAGGTGAATCAAGCTTTCAATATATTGTAAAAGGTATCAAAATGGCGTTGGAAGGTAAAGTGGATGCTGTAACAACCGGCCCAATACATAAGAAAGCTATAAATCTTGCAGGGCATAAATATTCAGGACACACAGAGATATTTGCCTATTATACCAAAACCAAAGATTACTGTATGATGCTTGTCGACAAGGACTTTCGCGTCTCACACGTTACAACTCACGTGGCTCTTAGACAAGTGCCGGATTTAGTTAAAAAGGCCAGAATTCTTAAGGTAATACAGCTTACAAATGAAGCATTGACGAAAATGGGTATAGAAAAACCCCGTATAGCGGTATCGGGCCTTAACCCACACTCCGGTGAAGAAGGTCTGTTCGGACGAGAGGAAATTGAAGAGATCAGTCCCGCTATTGAAGAAGCGCGCTCCATGGGAATGCAAGTAGAGGGTCCTGTGCCACCTGACACCGTATTTGTTAAACTCAGAGGCGCCCAATATGACGCAGCAGTTGCTATGTATCACGACCAAGGCCATATTCCTACAAAACTTGTTGGCTTCAAATATGATGACAAACTTGGCAAATGGGGTTCCCTCTCTGGAGTAAATACAACCTTAGGCTTACCCATAATTCGAACATCTGTAGACCATGGTGTAGCCTTTGGCAAAGCCGGCAAAGGGACAGCAAACCCCGAGAGCATGATTGATGCAATAAAACTTGCGGCTGTAATGGCGGGTGGGAAGGAACTGGCAAAAAATAACTGTAATCAATGAAGTTGTAACAATGCATAGGTACATATTCAAAGGCTTATATAATGGAAGGT
>CAZFME010000060.1:0-13337 GCA_964520055.1 uncultured Clostridia bacterium | reverse complement strand
CACCGGAAGATATGTTTTAAAAAAATCCGTTGACAATGACAAAGACCAATCCTATGCCCTATATAACTTAACTCAGTTTCAATTGGAACATACTCTTTTTCCGCTGGGTTATTATACAAAAAAGGAGATTCGACATATAGCTGAAGAATTGGATTTATCCGTAGCAGACAAACCCGACAGCCAAGAAATCTGCTTTGTAAACACCAACTACCGTGAATTTATATCTGAAAAAGCTCCTAATAAGATTGAAGAAGGCCCCTTTGTCGATATAAAAGGAAATGTAATAGGTAAACATAAAGGTATTCCCTTTTATACCATAGGCCAAAGAAGGGGTCTAGGAATTTCTGCGGGCAAACCCCTTTATGTAATAAACATTGATGTTAAAAATAATGCCGTTGTTCTAGGGGAGAAAAAACATCTTTACGTGAAAGAGTTTTTAGCTTATCGGATGAACTGGGTGGCTATAGGTCATTTGAGCAAAAAAATGCAGGTAAAGGCAAAAATAAGATATAATTTCAATGAAAAACCTGCTGAGATTACTCCTGTGGATGATGATACGGTAAAAGTAGTCTTCAATGAACCTCAAAAGGCTGTAACACCAGGCCAAGCAGTAGTTTTTTATAATGATGATATCGTAGTTGGCGGTGGCATTATAAAACAAAGATGTGATTTGGAATAAATACGCTTTATGCGTATTTTTTTATGTTTTTTGGGAAAAATCATAAAGAGAACAATAATATTATACTGTGTTTTGTGATACAGCGATGAGGTCAGAGGTGAAGACATTGGTAGTATGTCCATTGTGTCAAAAAAGTACAGTAGGTAAGGTGGGAAGCAGCCAGTATTATTGTTGGGAATGTTTTGTAGAGTTTTTGATACAGAAAGATAAAATCGTGATATATGAAGTTTGTGATGATGGCACTCTGCTACCTTATGGTGAGGATAACAATCAGCTGACTATGGGTGGTTAAAAGAGGTGAAAAATCATTAAAATATTTACAAACCGGATTTTATTATACCGGCTTTTTTTGTTTGTTTGTGTTTTATTGGTTGTTATTTTTATTTTTTATAATAAAGAAAAGATAACAGCGGTTATCTTGCCTTTTGTGCTTGCAATCTTTATCACGTATATTTTAAATCCTGTGGTTAAATTATTAACCGAAAAAAAAATCAACAGAACAGCTGCTATAGCTATAATATATTTTGTATTGATAGGTTCAATCATTATTGCCCTTGTATACATAATTCCGGTTTTCATTTTGGAATTGAACAACCTAATAGATGCAATACCTTTTTATACAGGTAAAACACAAAAAATCATTGCGGAAATAAAAATAAAATATTTGGCATCATTACCACCTAGTCTTCAAGAAATAGTTGATAGAAATATTAATAGAATTGAAGAGCTATTATTAGATTCTCTGCAAAAAATTGCTGATGCGATAATACATATATTTTCTAGTATTTTCAGTATAATCTTAGGGCCTATTTTAGGATTTTACTTTTTAAAAGATTTTGACAAGATAAAAGAAAACATGATTCTCTACATACCTATGTCGTATAGAATTATAGTATTACATTGGTGTGAAAAATTCGGCAAGACCTTAGGCCGATATATTAGAAGCCAATTGATTGTTAGCTTAACTATCGGTTTTTTGACGACTCTTTCAATGATAATCCTAGGTGTTGATTTTGCGTTTCTCATTGGAGCTTTGGTCGGTATAACCAATATAATACCTTATTTTGGCCCTTTTATCGGAGCAATGCCTGCTATAACCATAGCTATACTTCGATATCCTCGCAAAGTACCTTGGATAATTGTTTTGATGTTAACAATTCATCAATTGGAAAGTGGGATAATATCGCCCCACATTGTCGGAGAACATGTAGGTATTCATCCTGTGACAGTAATTTTATCTCTTTTGATAGGCGGAACATTTTTTGGATTATCCGGTCTTATCTTGGCAGTTCCTGTAGCAGCTTTAATAAAACTTACATTACAAAATAAAAAAAAGTAAAACTTGTTATAAGGAAAAATATAATTTGGGGAAATTCTTGATAGCAGAAGTTAATTCAGGGCATTCAAGCAGAAAAAAATTTTAGTTTATAGAACAATTCAGTATATTCCCATGGCATTTAAACTTGCAATCTACATTGAGCAGAAAAATTGTTGGAAGTTCTTGCACCGACGTGGTTTTTATGGTATACTAACAAACGGTAAAATACACACGCTGATGGATTTTTAAAGATGGTGCCTTTATGGTTTCTTTGATAAATGAAATCGGCGGAGGTTATAAAAACCAGGAGGTGAAAAAATGTCAATCGTTTCAATGAAACAACTACTGGAAGCCGGTGTACATTTCGGCCACCAGACAAGAAGATGGAATCCTAAGATGAAAGAATATATATTTACTGAACGAAATGGGATTTACATCATCGACCTTCAAAAAACCGTCAAAAAAATTGAAGAAGCTTATGAGTTTGTAAAAAACCTCTCAGCAGAAGGTGGTTATATCCTTTTTGTTGGGACAAAAAAGCAAGCCCAGGAATCCATTCAAGATGAAGCTCAAAGATGTAGCATGTATTATGTCAATCAGCGCTGGCTTGGTGGTATGCTTACTAACTTCAAAACCATTCGAAAAAGGATAGACAGACTGCATGAACTAGAAAAAATGGAAGAAGAAGGTATTTTTGAGGTTTTACCCAAAAAAGAAGTGCTGAATTTACGGCATGAGAAAGAGCGCTTGGAAAAAAACCTGGGTGGTATAAAAGATATGACGGAGTTGCCACAGGCTATATTTATTGTGGATCCAAGGAAAGAAAGAATAGCCATCCAAGAAGCTAGGAAATTACAAATTCCAATAATAGCAATCGTCGATACAAATTGTGATCCTGATGAAGTAGATTATATCATACCCGGAAATGATGATGCCATCAGAGCAGTCAAATTATTAACAGAGAAAATGGCAGATGCTGTAATTGAGGGTAGACAAGGCGAACAAATGGAAGCTGAATAGTATAATTTGAGGTAAGGGGGCTATACTACCCTTACCTTTTATTTCAAAAACAGGGAGGTTTTAGTAATGATTACTCCGGAGCAGGTTAAAGAACTCAGAGGACGAACCGGTTCAGGTATAATGGATTGCAAGAAAGCCTTGGTTGAAACGGACGGAGACATGGAAAAAGCCATAACCGTACTACGGGAAAAAGGATTGGCCAAAGCGGCAAAGAAACAAGGTCGCTCGGCATCTGAAGGGATAATAGAATCTTACATACATGGCAATGGTAGGATCGGTGTATTGGTAGAAGTTAATTGTGAAACGGATTTTGTGGCTCGCAATGAAGAATTTAGAAGCTTTGCAAAAGACATCGCCATGCAAGTTGCTGCATCAAGTCCCAAATATTTATCACGTGATGACGTTCCTTTAGAAGTTATAGAAAAAGAAAGAGAAATTCTCAAAGCACAAGCTTTGAATGAAGGCAAACCCGAAAAAATAGTTGAGAAGATTGTAGACGGCCGAATTGAAAAATATTATAAAGAAAATTGTCTTCTGGAACAGCCTTTTATTAAAGATACAGACAAGAATGTTTCACAACTTATAATGGAGAAAATAGCCATCATCGGTGAAAACATCACTGTCAGTCGCTTTGCAAGATTTGAACGGGGAGAGGTTATGGAGGACAATAACCCTCAGGGTTAACCAGTATAAAAGAGGCACCACATTTAGTGTCTCTTTTTAAAAAAAGAGGATTTTGTGACAAAATATCGAATTCCTTTAGCAAAGAGAGGGTTTGTGGATGCAAAAACCAGCTTATAAACGAGTAGTTTTAAAAATCAGTGGCGAAGCATTGGCCGGAGATAGAGGTTTTGGTATTGAACAAGATATTTTAAATTCCATAGCTGATCAGATTAAAGAAATCCATAATCTTGGTATCGAAGTAGCTATTGTCGTAGGTGGTGGGAATATATGGAGAGGCAGAAATTCAAAACAAATGGATAGAGCAACTGCCGATTACATGGGTATGTTGGCCACTGTAATTAATGCACTTGCCCTGCAAGATGTTTTGGAAAACAGAGGGGTCCAGACCCGGGTTCAGACTGCTATAGAGATGAGAGAAGTAGCAGAACCGTATATTCGAAGAAAGGCTATAAGACATCTTGAAAAAGGGAGAGCTGTTATTTTTGCCGCCGGTACCGGGAATCCATTCTTTTCTACGGACACCACTGCTGCTTTAAGGGCAGCTGAGATAGAAGCAGAAGTAATATTATTAGCAAAAAAAGTAGATGGGGTTTATGACTCTGACCCTGAAGTCAATACGGAGGCTCAAAAATATGATTTTCTCGATTATATTGATGTGTTAAATAGGGGCTTGGGGGTGATGGACTCTACGGCAACATCTTTGTGTATGGACAATAATATTCCAATTGTCGTTTTTGGTATTACTACACCCGGTAATATAAAAAGAGTAGTATTAGGTGAAAATATAGGCACCTTAGTAAGGGGGAGTTGATGAGATTTGAGTAAGAAGATTTTTAATGAGATCGAAGATCGAATGAATAATGTTTTGGCAAATCTGAAGTCGGAGTTTGCCACTATAAGAGCGGGAAGAGCTTCGACAGCACTTCTTGATAAAGTATATGTGGATTACTATGGTTCGCCTACTCCGATAAATCAAGTTGCTTCAGTCAGTGTTCCCGAACCTAGAATGATTCTTATACAGCCATGGGACTTAAAAATGCTGGGAGCAATAGAAAAAACTATTTTAAAGTCAGATCTTCATCTCACGCCAAACAACGATGGCAAGGTTATTCGATTAATACTACCTGAACTAACGGCCGAAAGACGGCAGGAACTGGTGAAACTAGCTAAGAAAAAAACTGAAGAGGCTAAAATATCAATTAGAAATATTCGAAGAGAATACAACGACACATTAAAGAAGATGGAAAAAAACCGGGAAATTTCCGAGGATGATTCAAAACGTTCACAGGAAGAAATTCAAAAGATAACCGATAAATATACAGCTGAATCGGATAAAATACTGGCTAATAAAGAAAAAGATATAATGGAGGTATAGATATAGTCGGTAATAAACTTGAACTGATCGGGTTTCCTTTGGATAGAGCTGTTGGAATACTTTCGGAAATGGGAATTTCTACTAAGGTAAGATATACCAAACCTGCTAAAACTACGGATAATTATAATACAGCCAGAATTGTGCAATACTATTCAACTGAAAAAAACTGTGTTACACTAGTAGTTGCATTTTTTCCTGAAAAGGAATGTTAACCTAAAGGCTATCCAGTTGGGGCTGTTGGGCTGTTGACATAAAAACCCCCCTCGTTGGAGGGGGTTTTTATGTAAGATATAGAGGAGGAATGCCTGTGGATAATACAAATCTCGCGGTGGAAAAAATAGACATGCAAAAAATACCGAAACACATTGCTATAATAATGGACGGCAACGGACGATGGGCAAAGAGAAAGGGGCTTCCACGAATTGCAGGGCATTGGGCGGGAGCCGAAGCGCTTAAGGATATTGTAAGTAATTGTTATAAGCTAAATATTCAAGTTCTAAGTGTGTTCGCATTTTCCTCCGAAAACTGGAAAAGACCAACTCAGGAAGTAAATTCAATAATGAATCTGCTGCTGTATTATTTAAAAAAAGAAGTCAACACTTTACATAAAAACCATGTTAGAATTATAGTAACTGGAAATTGGCAGGAATTGCCCGATAGCATTGTTGAACAAATAGGAAAAAGCATACGGCAAACACAAAATAATTCCGGCCTTATACTGAATATTGTACTAAATTATGGTGCTCGTAAAGAAATAATATTGGCTTGTAAAAACATATGTAGGGATGTTTTAGAAGGTAAAATAAGTATCAATAAAATTGATGAAGTCTTATTTGAGCAATGTTTGTATACCCGAGACCTGCCGGATCCGGATTTGCTAATAAGACCCAGTGGTGAGCTAAGAATAAGTAATTTCTTACTCTGGCAGATAGCCTATACCGAACTATGGTTTACAGAAATATATTGGCCGGATTTTAGGACTGAAGATTTATTACAAGCTATATACGATTATCAGCGACGAGAGCGAAGATTCGGAGGCCTAAAAAAATAAAGCGGGTGAATTCATGCTTACAAGAATTATAAGTGCTGTTGTCGGCATAATAATATTAGGATATACTATAAATACCGGTGGTTGGGTATTTTATATCGGCATATCTCTTTTAAATATATGTGCCATATATGAGCTTTACAATGCCTTTAAAAAAATCAATATTCATATAAACATTTTTCTAAGTGCGGTTTTTGCTGTTGTGCTATTATATTTTGTCAGTTTCTTTTATAAATTTGATTTTATTTTGGTTTACTTTTTTATAATTTTGATGCTTATGTTAGAGTTTTTGTATAATATAATAAATAATAACCATAACCGGCTTATTGATGCTGTTTTTAGCGTATTTGCATTTATATATACTTCCTTTTTATTTATGTGTATAGTTTTGGTTAGAAATCTTCCAAAGGGAATAAATCTAACTTGGTGGGTATTTATTATAGTTTGGGCTTGTGATACAGGAGCTTTTTTTACCGGCATTTTTTTTGGAAAAAAACCTTTAGCCCCAAATATTAGTCCAAAAAAAACCTTGGAAGGAAGCTTAGGCGGTGTTTTATCCAGCGTAGTGGCAAGTATTGTATTTGTAACATGTTTGTTGCCAGAAATAACAACTATACATGCGATTATATTGGGTATTTTAGTTGGGCTTGTTTCTCAAATTGGTGATCTATCAGCATCCTTAATTAAACGATATTGCAAGATTAAGGATTTTTCTAATATTATCCCCGGTCACGGAGGAATTCTTGACAGACTTGACAGTGCTCTTTTCTCTTTTCCCATGGCATATATTTATATTAAAATATTATTTCAAAAAGGTGGTCTTCCATGAAGATAAAAACCACTTATACCCCAATTATTTTTCTAATAATTGCCATAATCCTTACTTCAATTTTTGTTGTAATAGCTTTGAAATATTTATTGCCATTGGTTATCGGAATAATTATAGCTATATTGATTGACCCTACAGTAAGTTTTCTAGAAAAAAAAATAGGATTTGACAGGGGTGTAATTACAGCGGTAGTACTAACTGCAATTTTTTGCATGTTAGGCTACATTTCTTTGCTAATAGTTGCACGTTTTACTTTTGAAATTGCAAGACTTGTGAATTTTTTACCATCTCAACTAAGCTATTTCAATGCAATTCTGGATGAAGCATACTTATTTCTAACCAACTTTTTTGCAAGGATTCCCGAAGATATTTTAGTATATTTGAAAGCAAACTTGAATCAAATACTATCTACAATCACAGGGTCCTTATCAAGTTTTTATAGCTTTTTAGTTAACAAAATAGGGTTAGTCCCAAATTTATTTATTAATATTTTTGTTATAATAATATTTATATTCCTATTTAGTTATTTCTTAACCAAAGACAGGGATAAGATTATAGAGGCAATAAGGAGCCTATTTCCTGAGCAATTACATGAAAAGGTAAAGTCGGTTCAACTGGAACTTGTCTTTTCGTTTTTCAGATTGATTAAAGCGCAAATAACTTTGGTTCTCGTATCTACAATTATCACCGTTATAGGATTTTATGTTTTAAGGATTGAATACGCTCTCACATTAGGGATAATTTGCGGCTTGTTGGATATGATGCCTCTGCTTGGACCCAGTTTAATATTCATACCATGGATAATTTATTTGATTATTGCCGGTAATGCAAATCTTGCCATAGGTTTATTGGTATTATATATTATAATTATTGGAAGTAGGCAAATTCTGCAAGCTAAAGTCATAGGTCAAAATCTTGGCATAGATCCGTTATTAACACTTGTTTCCATTTATCTTGGGATAAAACTATTTGGATGGAAGGGATTATTTGTTGGACCTTTAGTAGTTGTTGTGGTAAGGGCGCTGATTCATTCGGGAATAATACCTCCATTATATAAATCTACAAAAAAAGTATGACTTGCGGAAGGTGAAAATATTGCAGACTTTACTGCCATCAATAATTGTTTTTGGAATGCTGGTTTTCTTTCATGAACTTGGGCATTTCATTGTTGCTAAAATGTCTGGTATAAAGGTCAACGAATTCAGTCTGGGTTTTGGCCCGCAAATACTCAGAATAAAATCAAAGGAGACCGATTATTCTATTCGCATACTTCCCTTTGGAGGTTATGTAAGATTAGAAGGGGAGGATGCAAAAACCAATGATCCCAGAGCTTTTAACAATAAATCTGTTTTTGCCCGTATAGGAGTAGTTTTAGCAGGACCGGTGATGAATTTTTGCTTGGCTGTACTTTTATTAGCGATTATTAGTTTTTCTTCGGGGATTGCGACCACACAAGTAACGGTTATCTCCGGCGAACCGGCACAGCAGGCGGGAATCCAGGATAAAGATCAAATATATGCGATAGATAATAAGCGAGTCGGTTCTTGGGATGAAGTAGTAGAATTAATCAGCAATAAACCAAACGAGGAAATTACTGTTACGGTGCTTAGAGAAGGAAGTTGTATTGAATATAGTGTGGATACAGTGCTGGAACCTGAGACTCAGCGAGGAATTATTGGAATTAAAACCGTTGTAGTAAAACATTCTTTAAGCAAGAGCCTTAAGTTTGGATTTCAGAAGACTTTTTGGATTTCTAAGATGATATTGCTGGGCCTTTCTCAGATGTTAAGCGGTAAAGTAAAAGCAGATGTGGTGGGACCATTGGGTATGGTCCATATAGTAGGCGAAGCGGCAAAAGTAGGTATCTTTCAACTGCTGTATATAGCAGCCATTATAAGTATAAACTTGGGATTGTTTAATATTTTTCCCATTCCAGCCTTAGATGGTGGTAGGGGGATTTTCTTGGTACTAGAGCTTTTAAGGGGTAAACCCATCGAACCGGAAAAAGAAGGCTTAATCCATTTCATCGGATTTGCCCTGTTAATGTTTTTGATGGTAATAGTATTTTTTAAGGATATAAGAGAACTCGATTTAATAAGGCGATTTTGGCCGAACATGTAATATATTCAGAAAAACATATGCTCCAAAGCTATAATTTTTACGGTTAAGGAGGAGCCACGTTGGATTTTCGTATAAAAAAAAGACGTAAATCAAAAAAAGTTATGGTTGGTGATGTTGGTATCGGCGGAGACAGCCCTATCAGCGTTCAGTCCATGACAAATACAAAAACATATGATATAGAAAGTACTGTAAAGCAAATACATGCCTTAGAGGACGCAGGTTGTGACATTATTCGAGTGGCAGTTCCGGACAAGGAAAGTGCTGATGCCATATCTAATATAAAAAAGCAAACTCACATACCCTTGGTAGCAGATATCCATTTTGACTATCGTTTAGCAATTGAATCCATCAAGCAAGGTGTCGATGCTTTAAGAATAAATCCCGGCAATATTGGTGATACTGACAGAGTCCGAAAGATTGTCAAGATGGCCAAATCTTATCAAACCCCCATAAGAATTGGAGTTAATTCAGGATCTTTGGAAAAGGATTTACTTGAAAAGTATGGTGGACCTGTTCCTGAAGCGATGGTCGAAAGTGCTCTGCGACATGTAGAAATATTAGAGGATTTAGACTTTAAGGATATAGTTATCTCTCTTAAGTCTTCCGATGTTCTTTCAAGTATATACTCATACAAAATGATGTCTCTGAAAACAGAATACCCTTTACACTTAGGAATAACGGAAGCTGGAACGCTGCTAAAGGGTGCGATAAAGTCTTCAGTAGGTTTAGGAATTCTATTGTATGAGGGAATTGGTGACACGATCAGGGTATCCTTGACCGGCAAGCCATTGGATGAAGTCAAAGTAGGCTTTGAAATACTTAAAAGTTTATACTTAAGAGAAAGCGGTATAAATTTAATTTCATGTCCAACTTGTGGAAGAACTGAGATTAATTTAATTAATATAGCTAAAGAGATTGAAGAAAAATTGGCTTATATAAAAAAGCCATTAAAAGTAGCTGTTATGGGATGTATAGTAAATGGCCCCGGTGAAGCAAGAGAGGCTGACATAGGTATTGCAGGTGGCAAAAAAAGGGTTGCAATATTTAAGAAAGGTGAGATAATAAAGACTGTATCTGAGGAAGATGCAGTTTCGGAGCTTGTTCGAGAGATCAAAGAGATGGTAAACGATTGAAAAGTTATGTTACCTAGTTTGAAAGGAGTAGTATTATGGAAAATGATTACGTAAAGGAAATTACACCTAAAACCGAGGACTTTTCGCAATGGTATGTTGATGTTATACTTAAAGCTGAGCTAGCAGACTATTCACCGGTTAGAGGCTGTATGGTCATAAGGCCTTATGGTTATACTCTGTGGGAGAATATGCAACAATTGCTGGATCGTCGGTTTAAAGCTACAGGTCATAAAAACGCATATTTCCCACTTTTCATTCCCGAATCACTTCTTCAAAAAGAAGCCGAACATGTGGAAGGCTTCGCTCCAGAGGTAGCATGGGTTACTCACGGAGGTCAAGAAGAGTTAACAGAACGTTTGGCGATAAGACCCACTTCTGAAACAATAATATGTAATATGTATTCCAAGTGGATAAAGTCATGGCGAGACCTGCCGGTTCTTATAAACCAGTGGTGCAATGTAGTTCGATGGGAGAAAAGCACAAAACCATTTTTGCGCACCGCTGAATTTTTATGGCAAGAAGGTCATACGGTTCATCGAACTCAAGAAGAAGCCGAAGAAGAAACTTTAAGGATGCTTGAAGTATATAGAGATTTTGTAGAGGCAGATCTATCATTGCCTGTAATAAAGGGAAAAAAATCTGATAATGAGAAATTCGCCGGTGCTTCAAAGACATATACTATAGAAGCATTGATGAGTGATGGAAGAGCACTTCAGGCGGGTACATCTCATAATTTAGGTCAGCACTTTTCCAAAGCCTATGATATTACTTACTTGGATCAGGATGGCAAACTAAAGTATGTATGGCAAACATCGTGGGGAGTGACAACTCGTTTAATTGGTGCTATCATAATGGTTCATGGAGATGACAGGGGGTTAAAGCTTCCTCCCAATGTTGCTCCAACACAAGCAGTTATTGTACCGATTCCCGGCAAGCAAACAGAAATGGTGTCAAATAAAGTTAGTGAGATTTATTCCAACCTCAAAGATGAGATACGGATTGAGCTTGATGATCGAGATGAATATACACCCGGATGGAAATTTAACGAATGGGAGATGAAAGGTGTTCCTGTTCGCATCGAAGTCGGTCCGAGGGATATTCAAAAACGGCAGGTTGTTCTTGTGAGAAGGGATACGGGAGAAAAATCCGCTGTCAGTGAACTCGAATTACTTCCTCGCTTAAAGACTTTACTTGACGAAATACAAGAAAACATGTTTAATCAAGCTAAAAAATTTATGCAGAAAAACATCAGGGAAGTTAACAATTTTGATGAGTTCAAACAAGTCATAGATGAGAAAAGAGGCTTTATTAAAGCACATTGGTGTGGGAGCATAGAATGTGAAAAAAATGCAAAAGAACAAACCGGAGCTACACTCAGGTGTATTCCCTTTTCCGAAGAATCGAGCCCCGGAAGATGTATTGTATGCAATAAGGAATCTGATACAGTCGTTTATTTTGCGAAAGCTTATTGATGCCAGTTTCTATCGTAGGCCGTTATATAGTTGAAGTTTTCGATAAATGCATATCCAATAACAAACATAAAGATAGAAAGCGGATATTGAGACGAAATACCATTTTCCCCTCAATTGTATACCGTAGTTAAACAAATACAGATTTTGTTGAAATTTATTTAAACCTGTGCTAAATTTTAGGTGGTTGAATAATTTTTGTAGAGGGTGGTATTATGCCCATTAAAATAACTGCAGTAATACCCGCTTATGATGAAGAAAAAACCATAGGTAATGTTCTAAGACCTTTATCTGCCATCGATATAATAGATGAAATTGTTGTTATCAGTGATGGTTCCCATGATAATACCGCTAAGATAGCTAGGTCTTATAATGCTCGAGTAATTGAGCTTGAGAAAAATCAGGGGAAAACAAATGCTGTCTTGACCGGTGTCAAAAATACTGATGCTGACATAATTCTAATGTTAGATGCAGATTTGATAGGATTAAAGGATGAGCATATAATGAATTTACTACAACCTGTTATTGATAAAAAAGCTGATATGACCATAGGAATATTTAAGTCAGGTAGAGGGGCTACTGATTTAGCCCAAAAAATTGCACCTTTTTTGTCAGGACAGAGGGTTATTTCCATATCTGCTTTCACTAAGCTTGAAAAATACAAAGTAAAAGACTATGGTATTGAAATGGCCCTTACTCTGATGGCTGAGAAAGAAAAAATAAAAGTTCAAGAAATATATCTGCCAGACCTAACCCATGTAATGAAAGAAGAGAAAAGGGGAGTGTTTTTAGGACTTTTATCTCGAATAAAAATGTATTGGGATATATTATTTAGTGCTATAAAATTTAAATTCAATTAAAAATAATTTTATTCTATGGCGCAAGAGGGGTAATATGATAAAGATTGAACAGATATTCAACAAAAAGGATTTAGAACTGTTTAGCACGGAAGAAAAAAATATACTGGTGAATGTCATATTAGAAAAAGCTGATGTTTCAAAGCGAGAAAGAAAATTAGATATTTTTCTACTATCAGAAGATGTGCTAACAGAGCAAATCTTAAGAAAAATAAACCAAATAATATCTTACTATTTGCCACAGACTATGAGTGTATCAATTCACTGTGACAAGCTAGAAGGTGAGAACAAAGGCCAAAGACTGGTAACAAAAGCCTGGAAAGGCCTTTTACAATGCCTTTTTACTGAAATTCCAGCATGCAGGATATGGATGTTAAACAGTCGCTGGGAATTAAAAAAAGACTGTTTGAATATTTACTTAGAGCCCAGCGGGATAGAATTTTTAAAAGGACACAAAATTTGTTCTATAATAGAAAATTATTTTATTAAATTGGGCTATCCCTTGAAAGTTGTTTTCCAAGAAAAGACTGAAGCAGAAACATATGATGTTTACGAAGAGGAAAGGGAAATAATTGAGTCCATACTTAAGGAAAATGAATTTAGAAATACCGAGACTAATATTAATGCTTTATCTCCCAATATAATAGGGAGAATAATTTCAGGCAATCCAGTTCCTATAGGCAACTCTATCAAGGGGACCGGTGAAATAATTCTTTCCGGAGAGATTTTTGATGTTAAAAAACGAGAGTTGAAGAACAAAACGACGATGCTCACATTTGGTTTGACGGATTATACGGGTTCAGT
>CAZFME010000059.1:0-13449 GCA_964520055.1 uncultured Clostridia bacterium | reverse complement strand
TAGTCTTGATGACGTTTTGATTGACGAAGTTAACTGTGTATATTTATACATAGGTTCTTCTTTCATATCAAAACTATAATTAGCGGTAATGTGAACCGTTAATACATTTTTATCAAAATATATTTTCAGAAAAGGAGATTAGCCATGAAAAGATCACTTTTTTCAACCCTCTGTATCGTGTTTGTATTTGTGATGATCATTACCGGGTGCGGTAATGCGAAACCCGAGTCTTCTACTGGCAACGAGCAAGAAACTTCCCAAAGTTCTTCTTTACCTACAGCCGATAACCAAGAACCCATTTATATCGCGCTTAATGGGCCAATGACTGGAGACAACGCTCAGTATGGCATGCAGTTCAAACGTGGAGTTGAAACTTTCATCGAAGAATACAATGCTGCAGGTGGTCTTAATGGAAAGATGCTTAAACTGGATATCTACGATGACAAGAACGACCCCAAGGAAGCTGTGAACATTGCGAATCTGATTGTCAGCAAAAATTGCTATACTGCAATGATTGGTCCGTATTCTTCTACAAACGCGTTTGCCATGTGCGAAGTTCTTGATGAGGCAAAATTACTATCTATTTCGCCTTGCATCTCACACCCAGATTATGTAAAAGTCTTTGATTATACCATAAGAATAGGCCACATCAATAGCAAGGAAGGCGAATTCGTTGCCAAGTATTTAAAGCAGAAAATGGGTTCTAAGAATATCGCAGGAATTTACATAAATAACGACTGGGGCTCTGCGGTGAATAAATCATTTTCTGGGTTTGTTAAGGATATGGGAATGAACCTAGTCGTCGACGAGCCCTACATTGCCGGTCAGACTAAAGACTTTACCCCCATAATCTCCAAGATCAAGAATTCTGAGGCAGATGCAATCTATTTAATGTGTAATTACGCTGAAGCTGGCCCAATTTTGAGGCAGATCAAGGACCTTGATGTAGATATTGATGTGATTGTTGGTACTCCAGCCTATAAAACCGAGACGCTGGATATCGCCGGAGATGCTGCAAGTGATGCGTCGTTCGTTACATCCTTTTCCGTTGACAGCACTAATCCAAGAACAGTTGAATTCCGTAAAAAGATCAAAGAAAAATACGACGTTGAGATAGACAATATGATCGTACGTGCTTACGATGCGATGCTGGTACTCACCACCGCAATGGAAAATGCAGATGGAGATTACTCTGCGGATCGCCTGCGTGACGAGATTCTCAAGCTTAAGGATATTGACGGTGTTAGTGGTGTCTTTTCCTATATGCCTGATCGTAATACAACCCGGTCCTTTATGATTACTAAATCTGATGGAAAAGGTTCCTTCAAGTTTGATGAAGCTCCAGTTCTGGATTAAATTCCGTTCTTGATTGATGTAGTCGTGAAGCGATAGGACATTTATTGTGAAGTGACCTGAGAGTGCTCAAACATAAAGGGTCGCTATCCTTGTGAATGGGCGACCCTTTCTTATGTAATTATTCGAGTGATACTTCATTAGGAAAGGAACTAGACGATATGTTATTGCAGCAAATTATAAACGGACTCACAGTTGGTAGCACGTATGCCTTGGTAGCCATTGGCTTTTCCATGGTATTTGGTGTGCTTGAGCTGACTAATTTAGCCCATAATTCCGTTTTCATGCTTGGAGCATATGTGGCAGCTGTCAGCTTAATACAACAGCTACCCTTCGGAATCGCGATTATTGCTTCAGTCCTTGTTTGTGGTCTATTTGGTGTTGGCATTGATCGTATCGCACTAATGCCCATGCGAAAACGTGGAGCTGAAAAGAGCTCGTATTTAACCTGTACGATTGGGATCTCTACATTTTTACAAAATCTTATTATATTAGTTTTCGGAAGCGAGTCGTTACCTTTCCAACAAGTCTTTAATCGTGGAATGCTTCGTTCTCGATATTTTATCATTAGCTATTTGCAGATTGGTATTTATTTACTTACAATCATACTCATGATAGGTACAACGCTAATCGTAAATCGAACTAAGATCGGCATTTCTATGCGAGCTGTTGCGCAAAATCCTGTCGCGGCTAAGTTAATGGGCATCAACCTTGATCGAGTTATCACTTTTACCTTTTTATTCGGAAGTTCATTGGCTGCTATTGCAGGCATTATGATTGGGATGTACTATCGTAGCGTGGAAACATACTTTGGCGCGATTGTAGGAATGAAGACCATAGCTTCAGCCGTAATCGGCGGCATTGGTGTACTTCCCGGAGCAGTAGTGGGTGGTTTCTTGGTTGGTATTGCGGAATGTTTGTTTGCCGGATATGTAAGTGCCAACTTTAAGGATGCCGTAGCTTTTATTATGTTGATTGCCATTTTACTGATTAAGCCAATAGGGTTGATGGGACGTAAGAAGGTCAATAAAATTTGAGGGGTAAAACGAAAAATGATAAGATATAATTTTCAACATACAGAGATTCGAAAATGGAACGTGAAGGTTCGGATATTACTCTTTTCTATTCTTATGTTGGTTGTATTATTTTTCCCGTTCATTGTAAAAAACCCATATTTTCTGAGATTAGGGATTATATCGCTGATGTATGGTGGATTGGCACTTAGTCTTAACCTAGTCAGTGGATTTCTTGGACAAGTTTCCTTGGGACATGCAGCGTTTCTAGGTGTAGGTGCCTATACTTCTTCATTACTCAGCGTACATTATGGATTACCTTTTCCATTGACAGCAATTGCTGCGGTCGCACTTTCAGCGTTGTTCGGTGTATTACTGGGGCTTCCTACGCTCAAACTCAGCGGTAGTTATCTGGCTATTGTGTCGATGGGTTTCTGTGAGATCATTCGCTTGGTTGAGCTCAATTGGGAAAGTCTTACACGTGGTCCGATGGGTATCACTAATATAAGCTACCCTATAATTTTTGGTACAGAAATCCGATCTAGTCAAAGCTTTTATTATCTTTGCTTAGTTTTGGTAGGGATTATTTGCTTTTTCTCCAGTAATCTATTGCGTTCATATGCCGGCCGAGCAATAAAATCCATCCGTGAAGACCCGACTGCGGCTGCTTTTATGGGTATAAACGTTTTTAAGTGGAAGGTTTTCACTTTTTCATTTTCTGCCGGAATGGCTGGCCTGATGGGAGCGTTCTATGCTCACTATATGCGTTTTATTGATCCTACGATCTTTAATTTTGACCAATCTACAAGTATTTTGTGCATGGTCATTGTTGGCGGTTCGGGGAGTGTTGTGGGGAGTTTTTTGGGTGCATTGATTCTTTCGATCGTACCTGAGTTGCTTCGTAATCTTGCTGGAGTTCGTATGTTGATTTACGGTCTCGTCATGGCAGGGATGATGGTTTTACGCCCCCAAGGTATTTTGGGGCGCCGGACTACTGCTCAGCTTTTGGGCATAGAAAAGAAATACGCAGTGCCGAACAAAGAATAATTCGTCATATTGCGGGAAGAGGATGTATAAAACAATGGATGAAAAAATTCTTAAACTTAACGGTATAACGCAATGTTTCGGTGGACTTACTGCCGTTTCAAATCTTAGTATGGAGGTCCTGAAGAACCAAATAGTCGGATTGATTGGCCCTAATGGTGCCGGAAAGACAACGACTTTTAATGTGATTACTGGTGTCTACGTACCGACTAACGGCAAAGTTTTTTTTAAAGATCAAGATATCACTGGTAAACCTGTCCATGAAATAACACGTCTTGGCATTGCGAGGACTTTCCAGAATATCAGGTTGTTTAATTCTCTTAGTGTACTGGATAATTTGCGCATAGCAATGCATGGCCGGGTGACATCAAATATCCTTAATGCCATCTTCCGCTTGCCATGCGACATTCGTTCAGACAAAAGGATTACCGAGGAGTGCATAGAATTGCTAAAGCTGATGGATATGGCGGATAAGGCCGATGATCCAGCGGGGAGTTTACCCTACGGCTCACAGCGTTGCCTCGAGATTATCCGCGCTATGGCCACCGGGGCACGGATGCTCTTGTTAGATGAACCCGCGGCAGGTATGAACGAACATGAAACAGCTAAACTGATGGCATTTATTCGACAAGTGAGGGATATGGATTACACTATCCTACTCATCGAACATGATATGAAAGTAGTAATGAATATTTGTGAAAACATTTATGTGCAGAACCATGGACAGTTGATTGCCAGTGGTATACCGGCTGAGATTCAACAAAACCCGCTAGTAATTGATGCCTATTTAGGGAAGGAGGTACAGTGATGGCAATTTTGGAGGTTGAAAACCTCAAGGTTAATTATGGTAACATTAAAGCCCTCAAAGGCATCAGTTTTTCGGTTAATGAAGGAGAGATTGTCACAATAATTGGCTCGAATGGTGCGGGAAAAAGCACGACGATGAATACCATTTCTGGTATATTACGAGCCGCATCCGGGCGAATTCTATTTAAAGGTGACGATATATCGACCCAGTCCTCCGATTACATAGTAAAAAGCGGTGTTGTCCTTTGCCCTGAGGGAAGGCAAGTGTTCCCATACATGTCGGTAATGGAAAACCTTATGGTCGGTGCGATCACGTGTAAGGATCGAAGGATTACCAAACAGAATCTTGAAAGGGTCTTTGCTCTTTTTCCAATCCTTAAGGAACGAATGAAGCAGGCCGCAGGCACTCTTTCCGGAGGGGAGCAACAGGCATTGGTAGTAGGTAGAGCGCTGATGGCGAATCCTCGTTTACTCATGCTAGATGAGCCGTCACTGGGTCTTGCACCAATTTTGCTTCGAGAATTATTCAGTATGATCGTACGTATTAACAACGATATGGGAATGACGATTTTGCTGGTCGAACAGAATGCGCGAATGGCGCTATCCATCTCGCATTATGCTTTTGTTTTAGATACCGGAAAGATCACGCTGTCTGGCACAGGCAAAGAACTAGCAAATAATCCACAGGTAAAGGCTGCTTATCTTGGAGGCTAACTGGTTCAATAAAATATTAATAAAAATGATAGTAAAAGTTAAGGCTTTTGGGGAATAGTCGGGCAAATGCATGAACAATAAGAGCCTTAAGAAAAGCACGATCCATTTGACTTTATTTGTTTACCAATTGGCCAGACAGGTTTAGGAGAAATCCGAATACCACACTTTGTGCTATAATACAGCTATAGATATTCTTTGTCCCAAAGTAGATCTAATAGCTGACACAGTAAGAAAACAGAGACTCAAAGAAATCAAATAAAAATTAGCCCACTCAGCCCACTTAGTAATACCGATTGTAGGGTTAGTTAAGAGAAACAGAAGATAGGAAAGTAGCATAGGGGAAGGTTTCTTAAGAGAATAAGTATTGGAAAGCTAGGTCGTTGCGTAAGACAGATCCGTAATCCACAAGTAGGCCAGTCTTTACAAACAAAGTAAGAATACCACCAGAGTAGCGTTTTTGCAGTTGTTCAATAACGAAATTTCCAATTAGTAATCATTAAAAATGTAAAACCCCCTACAAAAGTAGGAGGAGAACAATTCTGATGGGTAGCTAAGCTTATCTCATCAGACTCGGAGGATTCCGAGAGACTATAATATATTATGGAGGTATTAACATGGCTATCAAAAACAAACCAAAAATCACAAATCGCGAGGATATTAACTGTCTGCGTTCCCAGATGGAGCAAAGAGCTCAGTGGCTCTCCTTCATTATTGACGAGGCAAAATCGAAAGGGATTGACATTGATGATATCTGCAGAGAAGCAATTTATAAAGTTGGCTGCTTTCGCGGTACGGATATCGTGGCGAAATCCGAGGATAAAGGGGATCTTATCGAGGTTGCCAAGTATTTCCGCGATCATCCTAATGCAATAGCATTTGAGAAGGAATTAGTTACCGTTACGCCTGAACGTTTAGAGATTCGGCATCATCACTGTCCATTGGTTTCTGGCTGGCAAAAAGTGGGTGTAGATGAAGAAACCATATCAAAATACTGCGAAATTGCGATGCGTGGCGATCATGGTATGTTCACAAACGTGAAGGATGCGAAATTTACTTTGGCCAGCACCATTGCCGATGGGGATTCTTGCTGTACACTGATTTTAGATAAGGAGAAATAATCTTTATTATCGCCACTAGCTGGGAAGGAAAAAACTGTCGTAGCCAATCTTAAAAATGGTATTTGCTTAACCGGAAAGAGGGAAGGGATATGAATAAATATGGAAAGGTAAAAGTGGCTGTTATCGGTGCGGGACACATGGGTCGTTATATGAGGGTCTGCTATGAGCCAATGACCGGAGGTAATTTGAAGGAACAGGTCATTATGGTAAAAGCAACAACTAACCGTTTGGAAGAGATCCGCAAGGAATTTGGGTGTCCAGTTGTGGTCGGGGATAGCCTGAAAGCTCTGAGGACTCTTCAACCAGATGTCATTCTTGTTTGTCCGCCACCATCGCAAATTCCGTCAATTATTGAAAAAGCTCTGGTACCCTTTGCACGAGAAAGAAAGGAAGCCGGGCTGCCAAAGCTGGATATTTATTCCTTTGGGCCCAGACCTAGTGTGGATTATTTTTATGCCCGCTTAGGTGATGACGCCAATGTCGTGAAGATACTACCGAATATGTTCTATGAGATCAAAGGTAAAAAGGCGGCATTTCTTGAGGCCAATTATATTACATTCAGTGATACACATCCTTGGCCTGCTGATGCTAAAGCACGCCTAGATAGTTTCTTAGAGCCTCTTGTCAACACCTATGTTGTTTCTGAAAAAGATTCTGTTCCATTCCTGGGCGTTCGCAACGCGGCACACTGCCTTTATGATATGTGCTTTCTTATCAGTGACGTAATGAATGACCGAGGTATTCAGGGTGAACACCACCAGTTCGCTGCCAGTGTTATGCGTGCTGAGTTAAGGCGCCTGTGGGATGATATGCCCCGCGAGCTGGTACCCTGTTCGCTAGATGATCTACCTTCTCCCATATCTGAGTTTGCAGCTCGTAGCGCGGTTGAATGGATTCTTGGACTCGGGGACTTTTGTTCGGAAGATCTCCCACAGGAGATGGCGGATATTGTACGCCGGTTACGTGTCGAAGCGTATCTTGTTAGCATCTGCATGTATAACCGAGAGGAGCTCAATGCTCAGACTAGGGAACAAGCTACAAAGGGCGGGGTTTGTGAAATGTCAGGGATATTCTTCCATAACAATTGCAGGAGAAAAATGGAGGATGCCTTAAATAAACACTTAGATGGACATCTTTCCTCAGACTGGTGGTCGGAATGGCGTCGTCTAGGCCGCGACGCTGCCTATACGGTTGCAAGGCACGGAATGAAGCTTTCTAATGAGGCAAAAAAAAGTTAAATACAAAGTTGGTTGTCTGCCGTCGAAAGACGCAGACAACTACAAATTTGAAAAGAGGTTATTTATATGAAAATTGGATTTGTAGGTCTTGGTATAATGGGGAAGCCTATGGTTCATAATCTGCTGAAAGCTGGATATGAAGTTATCGTATATGATCTTATACAAGATAACATTGATAAAGCAGTCGCTGATGGGGCAACCGCTGCTCAAAGCAACAAAGAAGTAGCTGAGTTATGCGACGGAATAATGATAACTATGCTGCCTAACTCTCCACACGTTAAGACTGCAGTTCTTGGAGAAAATGGACTTCTTCAAGGTGCTAAGCCTGGTTATGTTCTCATAGATATGAGTTCAATTGCACCAAAAGCTTCCCAGGATATATATGCTGCGTGTGTGGCAAAGGGCATCGACATGCTTGACGCACCTGTCTCTGGTGGTGAGCCAAAGGCAATTGACGGAACGATGTCAATTATGGTTGGCGGTAAAAAGGCTATATACGAAAAGTACTACGATGTTTTAATGGTAATGGGTGGTTCGGCTGTTTATTGCGGTGATATCGGTGCTGGCAACACCACTAAGCTAGCTAATCAAGTCATTGTCGCCGCTAATATTGCTGCTCTTGCGGAAGGCATGATGCTGGCTCGCAGAGCCAGTGTTGACCCGAATCTCGTTTTTCAGGCCATTAAAGGGGGGCTCGCCGGCTCAACTGTTATGAATGCCAAAGCCCCGATGATGATCGCGCAAGATTTTAAACCGGGATTTAAGATTGATCTGCATATAAAAGATCTAAACAATGCTCTTGAGACAGGGCATGACGTAGGTTCGCCGTTGCCAATTACCTCAATAGTGATGGAGATGCTGCAAACATTACATGCTGACGGTTGCGGACAGGACGACCACGGTGCTTTATTAAAATTTTACCAAAAATTGACGGGAGAAACTCTCTAATATGCTACGCTTATTGACGTTGTAGCAGGTATATGAGTCTAAACACATTTATCAGCTGTCTTGGATAGTGTTAATTAATTTATGAAAAACTCAAATCAAAAAAGGGTTTGGGCTTCTGCCTAAAACCCAGGGATTTATCGCATAGATTCTCCAAGCTGTATATGTGAAAAGGCGTATAAAAGTACGCCTCTCCGACAGCTTTATAGAACCCCGACGGGCGCCCAGGTTGCTTCCCGGCATTACCCTATCCTCCCGCCAGGCAAGAGCCTAATATGTAATACAAGCAATTAAAAATCAATCTAAACAGCCTGCTTTGATAAAATAAGCCGCTGGGACAATTCAATTAGTTTCTGCTATTTACCGGGCATATTTGGGATAGTCTCAAATTCGGGGATAGAATTTAAAGGCTTCTAGTAGGTACGGGCTTTAAATTCATTTTTATCCTTATCAAACGTATGTCCACAGACCTTGCATAAAACCTGGCCCCGGCTGCCGTTGTTATCATAAAGGTGTGAATGAGCAGCGCCGCAACGAGGACAAACGACATCGGATGAAACAAGGTTCTTACTACGATATTTTATGGGCTTTAGCTCTTTCCATACTTAGCTCGGTATTCTTTTAGTAGGTGCTTGTAATCAAGTCTATTCAGCAGTTTGATAACGTCGAGCCTATCAACAGTAACCTTATTATACTTTAGGTTATCCAAATTCATTTTTAAAGATTTTATCGGAATGTTTTTTACGATAAACAACAGCAAATCGTGAATTATTTTAAGTAGACATTCCTCAATTAAATAATATCTAAGATACCTGCTCTTAGTGAAAGCCACTAGAAATGTAATAAATGTACATTATATTAAGCAGCATTCTGTGAGAAATAAAAAGTTGGCATGGGTTGAAAATGTTTATCCTTTCACGATTTGAAATATAGAAAACAGGAGTATACTATATTTATTTATAACATAACACAAAAAATTATGTTCAGATTAATAATAAGGGAGGAATAATTAAATGAATGAATCAATGCATAAATATATGAAAGTGGGCCTGATTCATTTTATGGCTTATCCTGTAATGAATGGGGAAGGACCAATTGAGGAAACATTAAAGAAAATAGCGTGTGACGATTATTTTGATGCGGTGGAAATAGCATGGATAAAGGACGAAAAAGTAAAACAGCGGGTAAAAAAGATTTTGGAAACATCCAAGTTAACGGTTGCCTACGGTGCATCACCGAGACTTCTAACAACAGGGCTAAATATTAATGATGTAAATGAAGAAGGAAGATTAAAAGCATTAACTTCTTTAAAAGAGGGAATAGATGAAGCTTATGAAATGGGTGCCGTAGGATACCAGTATTTAAGTGGCAGATATGAAGAGGCGGAAAAGGAAAAAGCTTACCAGGCTTTGGTAAAGTCAACCAAAGAAATGTGTGAGTATGCAAAACAAAAAGGCAACCTGGTTATTACTCTTGAAGTATTTGACTATGATGTTGACAAAAAATCTCTTATAGGGCCAGCTTCATTGGCAAAAAGATTCGCTGAAGAAATAAGAAGTGAATACGATAATTTTGGTCTAATGGTTGACCTAAGTCATTTTCCTTTACTTCATGAAACTATTGAAGAGTCTATATTGCCGATAAAAGATTATATAGTACATGCACATATGGGTAATTGTGTAGTCAAAGATCCTTCGTTACCGGCTTACGGAGATGCACATCCTAGGTTTGGTTTTCCGGGCGGAGAAAATGATGTAGAAGAGTTAACTGAGTATTTAAGAGTATTGAAATCCATTGGCTTTTTAAATGAAAAAACAAGGCCAATAGTCAGCTTTGAAGTAAAACCATTTGGAGATGAGGATCCTGATATAGTAGTTGCTAATGCAAAAAGAACATTGAATTTAGCATGGTCAAGAGTGTAATTTCAAAAAGGATGGGATGAAGTAATGAAGATTGTTGTACTCGATGGTTATACATTAAACCCTGGAGATTTATCATGGGAAGGGTTACAGAAATTTGGTGATTTAACTGTATATGATCGCACAGCATTTGATAGAAGTGGAGAAAGTTTAATCATTGAAAGAGTAGGGGATGCAAATATAGTCTTTACTAATAAGACTCCCCTATCAAGAGAAGCATTAAGTAAAATGCCAAATGTAAAATACATAGGCGTACTGGCTACAGGTTACAATGTTGTTGATATCGAGGCAGCCAAAGAACTTGGAATTACAGTTACTAACATACCTACATACGGAACAGATTCAGTTGGTCAAATGGCTATAGCACTACTTTTGGAAATGTGCCATCACGTTTGGGAACACAGTGAAGCGGTTAAGAATGGTGAATGGACCAGTAATCCTGACTGGTGTTTTTGGAAATATCCATTAATAGAACTTGCGGGTAAGACAGCAGGAATCATTGGTTATGGAAGAATTGGCCAGGTAACCGGTAGAATTGCCCAAGCTTTGGGTATGAAAGTACTTGCTAATGATTTATACCAGAATAAAGAGTTAGAGTCTTCTACAATGAAATATGTGGAATTAGATGAACTACTCAGTAAAGCTGACGTAATCTTTTTACATTGCCCATTGTTTGATAGTACAGAAGGTATTATAAACAAAGACAACATAGCTAAAATGAAAGATGGGGTTATGGTTATTAACAATTCCAGAGGGCCTTTGATTGTAGAGGAAGATTTGGCAGAAGCACTAAACAGTGGAAAAGTAGCAGGAGCCGCTTTGGATGTGGTTTCTACCGAACCGATTAAGATGGACAATCCGTTATTGAAAGCTAAAAATTGTATTATTACACCACATATATCCTGGGCTCCGAAAGAGTCTCGACAACGCCTTATGGATATTACAGTAGACAATTTAGAAAAATACTTAGCGGGTAATCCTGTGAATGTTGTAAATAAGTAGTATTAAATAACCATCAGCGCAAAATATGCTGGTGGTTTTATCTATAAAAGTAAAATTTAAAAATCAAGATTACGTAATATTTTCCATACAATGACCTAAATAATTTTGTTATAATTATTATGTGACAAGTAATTATTTTTATACGAAAGAGTGATTTTTCATGGAAATTACTCACGCATATGCCCAGAATATAGTAGAAAAAACGATAAAGATTCTTGGCCGAAATATTAACATCATGAACAGTTTGGGTATTATTGTAGGAAGTGGTGATAAAAAGAGGATAGATACTTATCACCAAGGCGCAGCAGAAATAATAAAAACCGGGGAAGCAATGGAAATCACCACAGAACAGGCAAATGGTTTAGAAGGGGCGAAACCCGGAGTTAACCTGCCCATATTCCTTAATGAAAGAATTGTCGGAGTAGTAGGTATAACAGGTGAGCCGGAAGAAGTAAGACCTTTCGGCCAGTTACTAAAGATATCAGTGGAAACAATGTTAAAACAATTCTATTTATCCGAACAGCTTCGTATGGAGCAAAATGCCAAGGAACTTTATATATCTGATATACTAAATGGTAATTTCCAAGAAGGCATCGAAATGTTTATAACGAAAGGCGAAGTCCTTGGATATAATATGTCACTGCCGAGAATCGCTTTAGTTATAAAGATACATGACTTTGATGGTTCACAAAACCGCGATACTATGAAACTTGAAGATAAAATTGAACTTGTGGAGCAAAAGAGACGGGAGAAAATACTTAATTGTATAAAGATAGCCTTTAACAATCCACAACACATGATAAGTTATAGCGGTAGCAGTACTTACGTAGTTCTTTTTGTAATTAAAAAAGGCAATATTGGCATAGTAAAAAAACAATTGAGAGAAATAGTAAAGGTTTTTCGGGAAAAAGTCGAAAGATATTCGACAAACTATCGTATCGGGGTAGGTTCTTATTATCCGGAACTTGCCGGACTTCGTAGATCGTACAAAGAAGCCATAAAATCTATACAAATTCTGGATAAAATGCCAGTAGATGAAAAACTACCAGAATTGGTGTTTGCTTCGGATATGAGTCTTGAAATGATGCTAGCAAATACACCGGAGGAAACTATCCGGATTTACAAGAGCCAGGTATTTGCTAAAGATGGAGCAGAAGATTTTTTAAATAATACTAAGCTGATTAAAACTTTAAATGCATATTTTTTGTCAAATTTGAATATTTCCAGGACTGCAGAAGAGCTAAAAGTCACCAGAAACACTGTCAGTGGTAGGCTTGATAAAATAAAGAGGCTGACCGGTCTTGAGCCAAGTAATTTCAATGATGCCGTAAAACTTAAAGTCTTATTGACGGCTATTGATATAAAATAAAAATATTAAGTTTTTGATTGCAATACTAAAGTAACGAAAACTAATTGGCAGATATATCCGGATCTCTTGATATATCTGCCAATTTATTTATATGAATACAATAAAATACAATAAAAAACAGACCCTTGATTGCCTATTGACGTTATGATAAAATTAGTTTTAATTAATTGCAAAAAAATATTATTTTTAAGGTTTTACTCATTTTTTCTACATGAATTTTGTTTTAAACATCAATTACGGAATGAACAGGAGGATAGAGTTGCTAGGTGATATAGAACGGGTGCTAATAACTGGCGAACAGATTAAGAAAAAGATAAAGCAATTAGGGAAAAAGATAAGCAATGATTATAAAGACAGTGACAATTTATTGCTGGTGGGGGTGCTCAAGGGTGCGGTGCTGTTCATGTCTGACCTTATACGGTATATTGACATTCCACTACAGATTGATTTTATGGCTGTATCTAGCTACGGTTCTTCTACCGAGTCATCGGGGGTTGTTAGGATTTTGAAGGATTTAGATGAAACTGTTGAAGGTAAGGATGTTTTGGTAGTGGAAGATATAATCGACTCGGGTCTAACCCTTGATTATATGTGTAATATATTGAGTTCACGTAAACCGGCTAGCCTCAAAATCTGTGCTCTTCTTGATAAGCCAAGCCGTCGTAAAGTAGATTTGGAGGTGGATTATTTGGGTTTCGAGATTCCTGATTATTTTGTTGTAGGATATGGGCTAGATTACGCTGGAAAATATCGAAACTTACCATATATTTGTATATTAAAACCTGAGATTTATCTAAATCAATAAGTGAATTGCAATTAATATAATTACAGCGGTATATGGGTTCATCACAATTGTAAAAAGGAATTGGATATGGTAAAATATCGTGGGAGCATTAAATCCTGGAAGGAGGAGAATTTTTGAACAAC
>CAZFME010000058.1:0-13472 GCA_964520055.1 uncultured Clostridia bacterium | reverse complement strand
GCTTAGATACTTGTCTGGCAATGCTGTTGATTTCATTAACTTTTATGGAAATTCTGTAGTTGATGTCATTTATTATATCATCTAACTGTGTAAAAGCATGATTAATAGTATTAGCTAATGTAATACCTCTTTCTTTCACCGTTTCCCGTGCTTCCTGGGAGGAGGCATCTTTGGAAAGGGTCTCTAAACCCTTCCAGAATTGGTTTAATACCGAAGATATGCCAATATCCGACGGCTCATTAAAAACGGCTTCAATTTGCTTCAATATGTCACTTTGAATATCCCACTGCCCAAGGCCGGAATTTTCATTTCTATACTGCCTATCGGTAAAAGAATCACGTATTCGATCTACGTCTGATATTTTTACCCCTGTGCCCAGTTGCCAGTTAAATCCCATTCCATAAGCGGTATGGGTTGACTCCAAGATAGCCCTCTGACGAGAATAACCTGGAGTATTGGCATTGGATACGTTATGGGATACAGTTTGCTGTGCCCGTTGATTGGCAAATAGGGCCTTTTTTGCAATTTCTATGCCTAAAAAACTTGACAAAGCGTTCACCACCTCATGCCTTTTTATCGATAAAATGGAAAGCCTTTTTTGAATTGGTGCCATCAGCGCTATAATTGGCTTTTACCTCTCCTGCATCAGTTAAAAGCTTAATTGAAAAATCAATATAATCCAAGGCATTTTTAATCAGCTCTTCATTTCTTCGATTTTTTTCATTGATTTCAAGTAGAACCGATTTAAACTCATCATTAATAGCACAAAAAGTTTTGGCTTGTTCTCTGTCTAAAATGTGTTTCAAGAAATCAACTTTTACTTCTGAAACATCTTTATTGTATGCCTCTGCAATCTGATTTACTATTTCAAATCTTTCTTCTTCCAATTTACCCATCTTTAATATCAAGTTCTGTTCTATTTCGGTTATTTCACCAAGCAACTTGACATCACCTTTAACCAGCACATCGGTTTTTTCTTCAGCAAAATGCAATAATTCTTTATACGCCTCAAGTTGCTCTTTCATGACATTTATGAGAACTGATGCAGATACCCCTTTTTTCATTTCTTAGCCCTCCATTTGCCCCTATATCAATTTATCCGCAAGATATTCTCCAATGATTTTATCAGCCACGAGTTTTCCATCAATATTATAGGTTCCGGTATTTATTTCAGCTTTCAATTCCTCTACTTTTTCAATCCTCACATCATCCGCCTTGGAAACAAGTTTAACCGCTCTGGCAAATTCCTGTACATCTTCAGACAGGCTTACCTCATCGGTACACTCTTCCGGAGCCTTTTTAGTGGATTTGGTTTTGACATGCCCTGAATTCTTAAGATATGTTCTGATGATTCCGTCCAATTGACTTCTTGAAATATTCATATAGGTAAGCCCCCTCTTAAATATCTTACTACTTATTAATATCGAACTTTTTTAATGCATTTGTAAGTGCCTTAAAATCGTTTTTGAACTGCTTAGATTGATTTATCCTGCTATTTCTCCCTATATTTGCGATACTTATCTTCTTCTTTCATCCCTTGACAACTTTGATAGATGTATTTTCCCTTTCATATCTTCGTCGATAAACATTGATTTTTTATGAGATGTCCATTCTCTTTTAAATTTGCCACTGCATTTTTCACACATTCTGCCTGATAGAATTGGTTCTCCACAGAGTTCACAGCTTAGAAGAATATTAACATTATCGTTTCGTAGCATTAACCGGCCTTCTTTTAGATATTCTAAAATGTTTTTGGTGGAAATCCCAGTTGCCTCGGATATTTCCTCTAAAGAAGCTTGCGGATTATCATATAGAAAATCTCTTACTGTGTCAAAATCTTGCTCATCTTTTTTTAAACACTCGGGGCACAAGTTTCGATGACTATATACAAAGAGTTTTCCACATTGTGGACAGTTCCTAAGTTTCATGTAACTTTCACCTCTTTCCTGTATAATCGGGTTTTTTTAATATTTATTCTTTGGTTTCTTATCCTCGGGCACAGGTTAACACATAAACGGATTTGGCTCCGGCTTCAAGCAGGCTTTTGGAACATTCTCCTGCTGTAGTACCTGTAGTATATACATCATCCACCAAAAGGACGGTTTTGCCATAAATTTTACTGTTTTGCAAAACCTTAAAGGCACCTTTAAGGTTACGCTTTCGAAAAGATTTATCCAGTAGCGTCTGATGTTCGGTTGACTTTGTTCTTATCAAACCTTGGAATATGGGGATTTTGCTTTTCTTGGCTAAAACTTTCGTCAGTAAATAAGCTTGGTTAAATCCTCGCTCCCTTTGCCTTTTTTTATGAAGGGGCAAGGGAACCAGATAATTAAAGTCCGGCCACGGAAGTTGTTTTAGAACATGAAACATCATATTTCCTAAAACTTCTGCCAGTTCTCGTTTGCCACAGTATTTGAATTCATGAATCAGTTGCTTTAATGTTGTATCATAGTAACCATAAGAGCGTGCTTGTATAAAAGCATGTTGCTCTCTTTGACAGTCATAGCAGAAACTATCCCTTTTTCTCAAAGGTTTTCCGCATTTTTTGCACAAAGGCTCGGTAAGTGGTAAGATTTTGTTCTTACAAGTTTCACATACAATCGTTTCAATCTCGATAAGTTTATTGCCACACAGCAGACAGTAGGGTTTAGAAGGAAACAGCAGGTCTAAAAAATATTTTGTTATACTTTGCTCTTCACTCATGGGATCCCTCACCTGACTGGATTAATGCAGTAAAACTCCTAATATCCTCGGTACTCAAATATATGATTTAAGTATTATAATTCTACAATATTCTGCCAGATTCCTCCTTTTTTAAACGATGAATCATTTTGACGCAGCAAAAAAGACCCTTCTCGGGTCTTAAATGTCGGCAAATATGTTTCCCTCCTGTTTTACTTTGCAATGATTTTTAAATATGCATTTATAAATTCATCCAGTTCACCGTCAATCACGGCCTGGACATTACCTACTTCTACATTGGTTCTGTGGTCTTTCACAAGACTATATGGATGGAAAACATAGGATCTTATCTGACTTCCCCAGGCTATTTCTTTCTGAGTACCTCTTATTTTGTCAAGCTCTTTTTGCTGCTGTTCCTGATATAAATCGAAAAGTTTTGCCCTTAAAATCTTCATTGCGGTGTTTCTATTACTTTGCTGGGAGCGCTCATTTTGACAGGTTACTACTGTGTTTGTAGGGATATGAGTTATGCGAACCGCCGATTCGGTTTTGTTCACATGTTGGCCTCCAGCCCCTCCCGAACGGAAGGTATCGATTTTTAGATCCTCCGGTTTGATATTTACTTCAATATCATCATCGATTTCGGGCATGATATCCACTGAAGCAAAGGATGTATGGCGCCTGCCGGCGGCATCAAAAGGTGAAATCCTCACTAGGCGGTGAACACCCTTTTCGGACTTCAGATACCCATAAGCGTTTGTACCCTCCACCAGTATGGTGACACTTTTTACTCCGGCTTCATCTCCAGGGAGCATGTCCAGCGTACTTACATTATATGCTTTATCTTCAGCCCACCTGGTATACATGCGCAGCAACATCCCAACCCAATCTTGAGCCTCTGTGCCTCCTGCTCCCGCATGAAGGGAAAGGATGGCGTTTTTTTCGTCATGTTTACCAGAAAGAAGGGTTTCAAGTTTTGTTGTTTCCAATCGCTTTTTGAAGTTCTTCATTTCAACAAGCAGTTCCTGCTCAAGCTCCGTATCATTGGTTTCGGCACAAAGCTCAATTAAAGTCTCAAGATCATTATACATTTTCTCCATGGTGATAAAATTATCTAATTTACTTTTAAGATTATTTAACCGTTGTAATATTTTCTGTGCTGACTTCTGGTCGCCCCAAAAATCTGAAGCTATCGTTTTTTGCTCTAACCGGTTTATTTCATGCTGGATTTGATCGATTTCAAAGTGAATCCCTCAATTCCGTCAAAACAGGTTTTATCGCCTCTAGCTCAATTCTATATTCATCAAGCACGTTTATCCCTCATTTCTTAAAATATACCATTCGTTTTTTATACTGTTCTTCCACAACATTTTTTATACTTTTTGCCACTACCACAGGGACAAGGGGCGTTGCGCCCTATTTTCTTTTGCTTTCGCACCGGTTGAGGTTTTTCTGCATCGTCATTATGAGAATAAGACATGCTGTAAGTCTTTTGCCGTCTTTCGGGAGCTGCCTTTACCTGAACCCGGAACAGATATCGTAGTGTATCTTCCTGGATGTTTTTTATCATATCTTGGAACATCTCATAACCCTCGAATTTATACTCTATCACCGGATCCCGCTGGCCATAAGCTCTAAGACCTATGCCTTCTCGCAATTGGTCCATGGCGTCAATGTGATCCATCCACTTTTGGTCCACGATTTTTAGCATGATATACCGTTCCAGTTCACGCATGGTATCACTGCCCAGTTCTGTTTCCTTTTTATCATAGGCTGCTTGAGCTTTTTCAATGAGCATCTCTAATATATCTTCTCGAGATATATTCTCTAATCTATCTTCTTCGATAGTGTATTTTAGCTGGAATATATCCAACAGGTATTCTGAAAGGCCTTTTATGTCCCATTCCTCGGGATGAATCTCCTTAGCAGCATATATATCCAGCAACCGATCGATAACTTCAGCAATCATTTCCATAATACTGTCTTTGAGGTTTTCATTTTCCAGTACCTGTCGGCGCTGGGAATACATAACTTCACGCTGTGTGTTCATCACATTGTCATATTCTAAAACATGTTTTCTTATGTCGAAATTGCGAGCTTCTACTTTCTTTTGAGCATTTTCGATAGATCTTGTTATCATTGCGTGCTCTATAGGTTGATCCTCTTCTAAACCTAACCGATCCATTATGCCTTTGATGTTATCTGCTCCAAAAAGCCTCATCAGGTCATCTTCCAGTGATATATAGAATTTCGAAGAACCGGGGTCTCCCTGACGGCCGGAACGACCTCTGAGCTGGTTGTCGATTCGGCGGGCCTCATGCCTTTCAGTGCCGATTATATGCAGACCTCCGAGTTTCGGCACTACATCACCCAGTACTATGTCGGTACCACGACCGGCCATATTGGTTGCAATTGTAACAGCACCCTTTCGACCGGCTTTTGCAACTATTTCAGCTTCCTTCTCATGGTACTTGGCATTTAGCACCTCGTGCGGAATCCCCTTACGCTTGAGCATGTTACTTAAAAGCTCTGATTTTTCAATGGAGATGGTGCCTACAAGTACCGGCTGCCCTTTGTGGTAACACTCTTCGATTTCTTCCACTACTGCACTTAATTTTCCGTTTTCGGTTTTATAGATTACATCGGGATAATCAGTCCTTATCATTGGCTTATTTGTTGGTATAACAACCACATCAAGACCATAAATCCCGCGAAATTCTTCCTCTTCGGTAGCTGCAGTACCGGTCATACCTGAAAGTTTCTTATACATGCGGAAGTAATTCTGGAAGGTTATGGTCGCCAAAGTCTTGCTTTCATTTTCAACTTTGACACCTTCCTTGGCTTCGATAGCCTGGTGCAGGCCGTCACTATATCTTCGACCGAACATAAGTCTACCTGTAAATTCATCAACGATTATTACCTGGTCATCTTTTACTACATAATCCCGGTCCCGTTTCATGAGAGCATGCGCCTTCAAGGCTTGCTGCAAGTGGTGTAGAAGTTCCATATTTTCTTCATCGTAGAGGTTTTCAACCCTTAGAAGGCTTTCGGCTTTCTTTATGCCTTTTTCCGTAGGCATTACACTGTGGGCCTTTTCATCCACTGTATAATCTTCACCCTGAATCAGTCGGGGAACGAATCGAGCAAATTTGTAGTAAATATCGGTAGATTCCTCAGCTTGCCCCGAAATTATGAGAGGGGTCCTGGCCTCGTCGATCAGTATACTGTCAACTTCATCAACGATGGCAAAGTTTAAAGGCCGTTGGACCATATGCTCTTTGTCGTGTACCATATTGTCTCTTAGATAGTCAAAACCAAATTCATTGTTTGTACCGTAGGTTATATCGGCATTATAGGCTTTTTTACGTTCATTAAAATCCAGGCCATGCACTATAAGACCAACTTCCATGCCAAGAAAATTGTATATCGTACCCATCCATTCGCTGTCTCTTTTTGCCAGATAGTCGTTTACGGTAACTATATGGACACCCTTGCCGGTAAGGGCATTTAAATAAACAGGCATGGTAGCCACCAATGTTTTGCCTTCACCGGTTTTCATCTCGGCTATGCGCCCTTGATGGAGGACAATACCGCCCATTATCTGGACGTCAAAAGGTCTCATGTTCAACGTTCTCTTTGATGCTTCTCTAACTGCCGCAAAGGCCTCTGGCAGGATATCATCCAGAGTTTCCCCCCGGGATAGCCGTTCTTTGAATTCATCTGTTTTACTGCGAAGTTCTGGATCGGAGAGCTTTTCCATCGAAGCTTCTAAAGCATTGACCAAATCAACGGTTTTTTGAAGTTTCCTGACTTCTTTTTCATTACTGTCACCCAGTATTTTTTTTAAAATACCCAACATACTATCACCTCATCTGTTAAAAGCACATACGAGTTTAGTTACAATAATAAGGAACCATAAAGGTTCCTTATGTTTCCCTTATTTATTGTATCACCAAATACTCCTTTTTTCAATTCACAAAACCTCTTTCTCCTTAGTGTAGGAGGCTCCAATGCAGGCTATTAAGGCACAAGCCATGGCACAGATAAAAGCAATGATAAATACATCTTTTATTGCTCTTATTGCTGCAATATCCCTGACATCATTTGTCATAGAAAGCAAGGTTTCAGAGTGGTATGTGCGACGTAGGCTTGAAATTGTACTGCTTATAGTAACACCAAACACCATTCCTGTGTTTCTTACCATGGCCAAAACACCTGAAGCAATACCCCGTCTATGCTCCGGTGCATTGCTTAAAACTATGACAGAATTAGATGTTTCAAAAAGGCCCCCACCTATTCCAAAGATAATCATTCTCCAAACTACATCTATAAAGGAAAAGGAAAGGGGCAGTGTGCCTATTAAAAACACTGAAAACCCGGCAATTATACCGCCTATTGCACTTATATAATTCGGATTCATCTTGTCTGACAGGTAACCTCCCACAGGGGCAAAAATCATCATAGCAAGGGGAAATGCCGTAACGGATAAACCGATTATTCCGGGAGAATATTGTGCTGCAGACAATAAAAAAGGAGCAAGAAATACCAGCATGATTTGGGCAAGAAAATACATAAAGTTGCTTATAAGACCTGTCACTAAAGCCTTACTGGAAAAAAGCGATAGGTCAAGCATGGGTTCCGAGACTTTTTTTTCCTGAAATATAAATGCTGAAAAAGAAATAATACTTGTTAATATTAGAATTAAGCTTGTTTTCGACATCCAGCCCATTGACGGCCCTCGATTTATATAAAATAGGAGGCTAGCCAGAAAAATAAAGGCCAGAATTGTTCCTTTATAGTCAAAGCCTCCCTCTCTTTTTTTAAGTTCTACAGGTATATATATTTTTGATGTCAATAAAGCGGCTATTCCAAGTGGGATATTAATAAAGAAAATACACCTCCAAATAAACCTTGACAACAGCAGCCCTCCCAAAGAAGGGCCTAAGGTAAGGCCTATAGATACGGCAACGACATTTAATCCCATAGCCTTTCCTCGTTCTTCAGGCGGAAAATATGAGATTATCATCGCGGGAATTGCGGCCATAAAAAGGCTGGTTCCCACCGCTTGAAAAGATCTGGCCACAATTAAAAAGGCCAAAGATGGCGCAAGTCCGCAAAGAGTTGTTCCTACAGCAAATATGCAGAGGCCCGATTCAAATGGTTTTTTATACCCATAGATATCACCCAATCGGCCGGAAGTGAGTAGTAAACCTGCCAATACCAGAAGATAAGCCGAGAAAATCCAGCTCACCGTTTGCATTTCAACTTTGAAAACCTCTGCCAAAGTGGGCATCGCCACATTTATTACACTGGAATCTACTGTCCCCATGGCCCCCGCAATCATAAGCGGAATTAAGATTTTATATCTATTATTTTCCATTAGTTCCTCCCCAAGACATCATTAATAACTACTATATTATAACAGATAAAATTGTCGTCGACTATAAAAAAACCCCTGTCACAGGGGGAAAATCAGTTATATGAATCTTCTTTTGCTTTGGCGGGTTTCATATATTTTTGAATAACAAAAAACAGACCCAAGCTCATTGCCAAATCACCGATGCTAAAAACCCTGGGTTTAGGATAAGGTGGTGGCATGGGGATTACATCGGCTAGAAACCATAGTTTTGTGGTCGAGTCCAATGCTTTATGATATAGATAATTAGAGTCAAATAGTAATTCTTTCAAACCTTCAAGGCGCGTAAGTTCTACTGCCCAAAGGGAAACTGGCATTTTCCAACCATTGGCAAAAATCACGAGATAGTTCAGAAAAATTCCGAAAACCACAAGACCAATGGCTTTAATATGTAGGTTCGTGGTCAATGCATATAAGAGAAGTGTATAAGATATGGTAACCACCAACCAATTGAAACGAATAGCTAAATCAAAGAGAGGACCTTTCAAAATTAAAGGTAGGTATCTAATAACAAAAGATAAAAAAATTAGCTCTGTGTTTTTAATGGGTATTTGTGCAAGACCCTTAATTCTTCCACCTCGAAACAGACCAATTACGAGCGAAATTATTAAAAAATCAACCAGCATTGATTTTGATTCTCTCCTTCGCCAAAGAGTTTTTCAAGGCTTGGACCACCTCAGATTTAAATTGAATTCCGGCATTTTTTTCGATCTCCGTCATAGCATCATTAACACTCCAGGCCTTTCGATATGGCCTGTCCGTTGTCATGGCATCAAAGGCATCAGCTACTGCCAGGATTGCAGCACCAAGCGGTATATCTTCTCCGCATAGGCCTTGCGGATAGCCGCTGCCGTTTAATCTCTCATGATGGGATTTGATAAAAGTGGCTGGTTTGGCAAGAAAGTCCAACTTTTCAACAATAGATGCTCCAAGCTCAGGATGTTGCTTTACTTTGTTAAATTCAATTTCAGAAAGCTTACCCGGCTTATTCAGTATTTCTTCAGGAATACCGATTTTACCGATGTCATGCAGTAAAGCGGCATATTTCAACATGTTTATAAAATCTCCCGGCAGGTTCATCTCTTCAGCAATTATTAAAGAGTATCTTGCTACCCTATCTGAATGCCCATGAGTATAAGGGTCTTTAGTCTCTATGGTTGTAGCCAATACCTGAATGGTATCTAGGTATACCTTACGTATGTTCATATAAAGTTGAAAAGAGTGGCGAGCGGTTAATAGAGGTATTAAAAAAAGCACTACCCCCAGTATGCCAATGCTCATATATATGACTGCCAAAAGAATTCCCAATGGAGCAAGAGCGATATAATTCGGCAATGCCCATTTAAAGTTATTGAAAAAAATCAAATAGCTACGTTCGTTTTCCAGTAGCGACAGTGCTATGGTTACGAGACTGACGTTAACAAAAAGATAGGTGGAAATCAAAATGATAACACGTAGTATGTCATGATTTAAGTCTATCTGACCGGGTATTCCTCCAAGTCTTTCGTACACAAGGCTTGCCGCACCCACCATGATTACATACAAGTTGATATTAAAAACAGATTTGTAAAAAGGCATTGTCTTGCGCCTTTTATATTCTGTAATCACAGTTGATAAAAATACCAATAATATACTGATTTTGCTTCCAAATATTAATATAATACTAAGCAAAACGGCAAAATCCACTGTCACTTCAGCCTGAAAGGGCAGTGCAACTGGTAACTGTTGAGCTGCAGTCAGTATTCCCCCGAAAAATAAAAGACTAAAAAGGGAATTGTATATCAAATTCAATTCAACAGATATGACAGTAGATAAAAAAAGAAATGATAACAAAAAAGTAAAAATGAAAAAATATCTAAATGACTTGATTGTAGGCTTTGTCATAGTATCACCTTTTGTTATATAAATAAGGGCCGACCCTTTCAAACTACTACTAAGGTCCTAGCCTAAAACTCGCACCACCGGACAACACTAAGGCAAACAGTGCCAATAAGATTTTTACGAGTGTGCTGTTGAACTTCATTTTATAGCCTCCTTGCTTTATATGCTCTGCTAGCCGCTAATTAAGCAGGCTATAAAATCGCTCCGCTTTAGTGTCGGCCCTTACGACTTTATTCTTTAATCAGTAAGCTTATTCTTCTGTTTATAGCACTTAATACTGCCGCTACCACCGCTTCATAGGTATCTTGCTTAATCATAGCACTGCCCAAAAGGTATTCGTCTTTTTCACCTGTCAAAACAGAAATAAGGACGGATATCGCCTGATGGTTGCCGATTTTAAATATATGTATATCGTCCAAGGAAAGAACAAAGCTCTCAGCAAGAAATAGCGAAATTGCATTTAGCGTAGCACAAGCCGTGGTTCTCATACGGCTTTGAAACGATGCCGCACCACTTGCTGTTCCTTCAAAGATTTTTCCTTCCGGAGAAGCAAGTAAAACCTTTACTTCTAGACTATTATAAGTTTTGTTTGTGGAAATTCTCTCTATTCTGAGTCTTGTCTCAATCAAGCTTTCATCTTCGCTGCTTATCTGCGCAACGCTGATTTTTTTATGATCAATTTCAGATCCTAAAAAAGCTATCAATGTCGATTCTATATCTCTCACTATCTGCTTTGGGTTCCTGCTTGACTTTGAGATGACATGAATTTCCGATATTTTGCCGTCAGGCCCAGTTACAATTTTGGCTGAAACGATATCTTTTATTTTTTTTAATAGATCCTCGCAGTGTGAAATGACCTGGTTTTTTTCTACAAAATCGTTCAAAACATCACCCCACATTTCTTATTGTTTAAATTCGACTATTTAATCCTAATTCCTTCTATTTTAAGAAAAAAAATGAAAAAAGCCTGCTATTATAATAGCAGGCTTTGCTTAATCTTAAGTATTTATAAAAGTTCTGGTTCTATCAAACCAAAATTCCCATCGCGCCTTTTATAAACCACGTTAACTTCATCAGTTTCTGCATTTGAGAAGACAAAGAAATCGTGCCCTAACAAATCCATTTGCATTACGGCTTCTTCTAAATCCATAGGCTTTAAGGCAAATCTCTTGACCTTCACAACTCTCGGCTCATTATTGTTGGGTGCTTTCGGCTCCTTACCGTTGTATTTGAATGGTGTCTTCTTGATGCTTCGAGATATTTTAGTCTTATACTTTTCTATTTGTTTTTCTAGTTTATCAACTACTACGTCGATGGAAGAATACATGTCATGGGTTTCAGTTTCACCACGCAGTAACATTCCATTGATGGGCATGGTGACTTCAACAATGTGTCGGTCTTTTTCGACACTTAAGGTTACTTGGGCGTCTACATTACCCTCAAAAAACCTTTCGAGCTTTCCCACTTTCTTTTCCGCATACTCTTTTAAAGCTTTTGTTACAGTGAAATTCTTACCGCTGACAATTATTTTCACAAAGCTCAACTCCCTTCTGGGAATTTTTTTTATAAAATGCATTTGGATCATGCATTTTATTCATGTTACAATTGGATTTTTCAAGGTACAACTCTCTTGATATGTAAATCTATGATATATATATTATTCCCTATTTATACAAAAAATCCTGCTGCAGGCTAATACAAATATGAAAAGCCCGGGTGGACAACCCGGGCTTATTTTCAGCTATAAAATTATTACATTTGCGGCTTGAGGGCCTTTCTGTCCTTCCACCACATCAAATTCGACAGTATCTCCTTCTTTTAAGGTTTTAAAACCTTCCTGCTGTATAGCCGAATAATGGACAAAGACGTCTTTGTCTCCTTCAACTTCAATGAATCCATAACCTTTTTCCTGATTAAACCACTTTACTTTACCTTGCAATTATTCATTCCTCCTAAAAACTAAATAGAGATGGGCCCTTCTTTTTTCAATATATCACACTGAAAAAACAAAGTCAAATCCAACAGGAATTATAACATCGTTTTTTAGCCAAAATTTTATTATATGCATATAATAAAATTACGACTGTATCTCAAAGCTCATGACAAGGAGTATATATATGCCTATAAAAAATACCATGATAAAACTCAAAGGTTTTTTTAATAATATAATAAAAAAAACAAAAACCCGGCAAAAGGATATAGTCGAAGTTGGCCTTCCGGGTCTTTGTATAAAAGTCTCGAGAAATATTAATTTAAATGTACCTCATGAATTGACGGTAATAATCCCCCGGGCAGAAATGCGTAAAAAGTGTCTTAACGATGATTGCAGCAAATACGAGTATGAAGTTATATACAGCAGCATAACCATAGTTCATGCCCCAAGACACCCCCTTGCAGGACCTTCTTCTCCCATCCCATCTGAAATATTGAAAAACCCTCAGAAGTAAAAACAACTGCTTCCTATAAATTCACGGATAATCGAAGTAAGCGGGATATCCTTCTCATTCTCAATCGGTTCAAAATACTCGAGAAATTTCAGAAGGTGTTTTACCTTTATATATTCCGGGTCTTGTTCTGTGATTTGTCTTAACAATGGCTCAGCATATTTTTTTAATACGGCCATTTCATAAACTAAGGCAGAATTAAACATTATATCGGCTTCTTCCTGGTATGGAAAAATGTTCGCCTCTGCGCCTTTCAAAACCGCTGGCCATACGGAAATAGTTTTTTTGGCATCTGCTGATCTGCTCCAGCTATCCCTGACAATACGTCTCAGTAATCTCGTATCAGTAGTGGAAATACGGTTATGATTATCTATGCTGAGCTGGGTCAAAGCACTTACATATATCTTAAATTTATTTTCTTTTGGAATTGATGGTGTTAAACGCTCGTTTAAACCATGAATACCTTCAATGATAATAGGCTGATTTTTTTCGATTTTAATAGGCAACTTTGAATATTCCCTTTTACCAGTATGAAAATTATATCTCGGTAGTATTACTTCCTTGCCCTGAATTAATTTTGTAAGTTGTTGGTTAAAGAGGCGTAGCTCAATGGCTTCCAGCGCTTCAAAATCCGGTTTTCCATCATCTCCTAGGGGAGTTTTGTCCCTATCCAGAAAATAATCGTCCAAAGAAATGGAAATGGGTCTGAGCCCGTTAACCATAAGCTGCACTATCAGTCGCTGTGCAAAAGTGGTTTTACCGGACGAAGAAGGCCCTGCAATAAGAATTATTCTTAGATGTTCACTGTCCTTAGAAATGGTATCGGCAATTTGAGCTATCTTTTTTTCATGAAGAGCTTCTGCAATCCTTATAACCTCACCGCTTTTACCTGATGCTATATGGTCATTTAACGCTCCAACATCGGGAATTCCCAAAATATGTGCCCAACGGTCTGACTCTCTGAAAATACTGGAGAGTTTGGGTTGTTGCTGATACTTGGCTACATGGGTTGGATTTGACCTATTCGGATGCTGGAGGATGATTCCAGG
>CAZFME010000057.1:0-13697 GCA_964520055.1 uncultured Clostridia bacterium | reverse complement strand
TGACTGCTTCCCGCTGCCTTTCTACCTGCTTTAATGATAAATATCCCCTATATCCGAAATTTGTGACGGAGGTAACCCGAGAAAACATAAAAGAGCTTTTCAAAGCCGGATTAAATTATCTGGCCGGTAGGAAAAGTGACTTGGGTGCCAAGGTCCTTGATTCATTAGAACTTCTGGACGGTGACATCATAGCACCGGAAAACTCGGTTTATGCTCGCCATTATATAAAACTCTTGGAAGACTTACCGGAAAAACATGTATTGAACCGGGAAGATATCTTAGAAGATTTAAGTGAAGTCACCATTGATAAAGAGTTTCAATTAGAAGATGTATGGGTGACCCTGATGCTTTGCGCATTGGTATACAGCGGCCATGCAACTATGACCGTTCCCGGTCGCACCTTTGACGCTATAAAAATGGAAGAAATGGCGGCAGCCAATCCGGCTGACCTGTTTTTATTCAAATACTGCCAGGTACCCGAAGGTGCACCGGTAAAGATCTTAAAAAGGCTTTTTGAAGGGTTGGATTTACCGCCGGGGCAAATAACCAATCCCAACACGCGAAAGACTGCCATTGAGAAAATGCTGGTCCGGGTGGAGGAATTGACCAAAAGGGTGATCGAAACACAGCAGTTTTTGATAGGGGATTTGGCGCTTTGGGATAAGCCCGCTATAACTCAAGACAAAAAGCAGTACTATAAGGAAACCCTAAAGGAATTGAAGGATTTCCTTGATGCCATAAAACAGTACAACACCCCTGCAAAGTTGAAAAATTTCCGGTTTTCCGGAGAAGATGTAGAGGTGCATTTAGCTCATTTTACTGTGATGAAAGAGATCGCAAAGATAAAGGTTTTCAAAACCGAGGTTGACCCTTATGTATCCTACCTCACCCGTGCTGGAATGGTCTTTAAAAATGCAAAATGGGATAAAAAGGTTCAAAAAGTCCGAAGTGAAGCTTTAGATAAGGTGCAAAATCCACAAGAGCTTACCGATACCTACATCAAGAAGTATGTAGACAAGCTCCGAGCCTTGAAGCAAGATTACATTTCCGCTTACATAGAGCTTCATAAAAAACATCGCTTGGATTTAAATGGTGATGAGCAAAAGAAAAAGCTCTTGATTAGTACTTTGAAACAAAATCTTGACAGGCTAATCGGTATCACGGATTTGATCTATTCCGAACCATATGAAGAACTGCTCAAGCAGCTTTTGGAGCTGGATACATGTTTTAGTTTAATTGAAGATGATATTCGCATTAGCCCCTTGTGTCCCCATTGCGAATATACACCGGATGAAAATGGGCAACTGGTATTCGGCGTGGTTGAAACCGTTGAAAATTCTATGGAAGAGTTACTGCTTCAATGGGAAAAGATAATACTTGAACTTTTAGACGATCCCAAAGTAAAAGAGAACATCGCACTGTTGGATAAACGCCAGAGGCAGGTCCTAAAGCCACTCTTTGAAAATCATCGGCTTCCGGATAAAATTGATTCCTTGTTTATCACCACAATCAATGATTTGATGAAGGGCTTAGACAAGATAAAGGTAACCGCCGAAGATCTTGTGAGAGCCGTATTTAAAGGTGGGCCGATTACCGTAGTGGATATGAAACAGCGCATGAGCGATTACATAGATGAGTTGGTAAAGGGTAGGGATATGAACCGTGTGCGGATAATACTCAAATAATGGAGGAATATTAGTGAAACTTACCAAAGAAATACTTGATGAAGTAAGGCATATGGAGGGCTTTCCCCTGGGGAAGGTCGAAGACATTATTGAACTTTCGGATCCACCGTATTATATGGCCTGTCCCAACCCTTTTATCGGTGAGTTTATTAAGAAAAATGGATCTCCCTATGATGAGGTCACTGATGACTATAATGTCAAGCCTTACACTGCTGATGTGTCTGAAGGCAAGAATGATCCCATATACAATGCTCATTCGTATCATACCAAGGTGCCCCATAAGGCCATCATGCGCTATATCCTCCACTACACAAAACCCGGTGATATAGTCTTTGACGGCTTTTGCGGCACCGGCATGACCGGAGTGGCCGCCGCCATGTGTGAGAACCCCGACAGGGATTTTAAAATAAAATTGGAAGCAGAAGCTCGCCAGGAGGGAAAAAAGATAGATTGGGGAGCCCGAAAGGCCATCCTTGGCGACCTTTCCCCGGCAGCTACCTTTATATCATACAATTATAATACTCCTGTAGATGTGGTGGAATTTGAAAAGGAAGCCAGAAAGATTTTGCGAGAAGTGGAAGCTGAATGTTGTTGGATGTACCAAACCAATCATACCGTGGACGGCATACCGCAGCCGGGTATTGGCGGTAAGCCCGCAAAAGGCCGGATAAATTACACTGTTTGGTCCGATGTTTTTCTATGTCCTAACTGTACTGAAGAAATGGTTTTCTGGGATGTAGCGGTAAATAAGCAAACTGCCAGGGTTATGAAAGAATTTCACTGTCCCCACTGCGGCCTTCTAACAAATAAAAGGGATGTAGAAAAGGCCAAAATAACCATATATGATAAAGCCTTGGGTAAGACTGTTGAGCAGGCAAAACAGGTGCCGGTGATGATAAACTATTCAGTAGGACGGCAAAGATTTGAAAAAGCTCCCGATAAGGAGGATTTAAAACTAATTGAGAAGATCGAGGAGATGGATATACCCTATTGGTATCCGACGGATCCGTTTATGTTTAAAGGGGAAAAATGGGGTGATACATGGCGTTCGGGGATACATATGGGAATAACCCATGTCCACCATTTTTATACAAAGCGGAATTTATGGGCTTTAAGTGCGATTCGTGACAAGATAACGGAATATTATAATACTAGAACAAAAAAACACTTATTATTTCTTTTTACCTCAATTTTTTCAAGAACCCATAAAATGAACCGCTATATGCCTAACCACAATCGCCATGTAGGTCCATTGGCGGGTACCTTGTACATACCGTCTCTGCCAACTGAGATTAACCCAATAGATATATGGAAGAATAAAATTAATTCATTTCTCAGAGCAGGTAGTCTGATGTCAAACAACGCTATTTATACGCAGTCATCAACGCAAGTAAATATTAACGATAATTCAATAGATTATATCTTTACAGATCCGCCTTTTGGAGATAATCTTATGTATTCTGAACTTAATTACCTCTGGGAAACTTGGCTCAAAGTATTTACCAACAATATATCAGAGGCTGTAGTTAATACGACTCAAGGAAAAAGCTTGGTAGAATACCAAAAAATCATGGAAAGATGCTTTGTTGAAAAGTACCGAATTTTAAAACCCGGTCGTTGGATGACGGTTGAATTCCATAATTCCAAGAACAGAGTTTGGAATGCCATACAAGAAGCCATTATGAGAGCAGGATTTATTGTCGCAAATGTTAGATCACTTGATAAAAAGAAGGGGACCACTAAACAACTAACATATTCAATGGCAGTAAAGCAAGACCTAATCATTTCCGCCTATAAACCTCGTGATTCCTTTGTGCAGCGGTTTTTAAAAAAAGCCGGAACCGAAGAAGGTGCGTGGAATTTTGTACGTCAACACCTGGAACAACTGCCGGTGACGGTGGAGAGCGGTGGGAAGCTTGATATCATCCCTGAGAGGCAAAACTACCTACTCTATGACAATATGGTAGCCTACCATATTCAGCGGGGAGCTACAGTGCCCCTTGGAGCAGCGGATTTTTATCAAGGGTTAGAGCAGCGGTTTATTCCGCGGGACGGGATGTATTTTCTGCCGGACCAGCTGAGTAAGTACGAGCAAAAGCGGATGGAATTGGAGCTAAACGATCAGGTATCTTTTTTGATTCTTGATGAGAAGACCGCCATACAGTGGCTGCGTCAGGAGCTTTCAAAGGCACCTAAAACCTATCAAGGCATACAGCCCAAATTCCTGCAGGAACTTAAGCAATTGCGCCATGAGAATATGCCGGAACTCAGTGAGCTGCTTCAGGAAAGCTTTCTACAGGATGAGAAAGGTCGTTGGTACGTTCCTGACCCGAGTAAACAGTCAGATCTGGAGAAACTCCGTGAACGGCGGCTTTTAAAGGATTTCGAGGAATATAAGATCATCCGTGGAAAGTTACGCCACTTTAGGACTGAGGCTGTTCGAGCCGGGTTTAAGGACTGCTGGAGCAAAAGGGATTACAAAACCATTATTAAAATCGGTGAGCGACTACAGGAATCAGTGCTCCAAGAAGATACCACCCTGCTCATGTACTACGACAATGCTCTCACAAGACTGGGGGATTAGGGGGAGTTTCGTATGAAATCGGCGGTAATTAGGCGAATCGAGCAAAGCCCCATACCTTACATATTGTTATATGACCCCGATGATATCATATCTACGGAGGATATATTGACCTCTGTAGCTGCTCTGGGATTTCAAATTGTTAATTACGATGACCCCGTGGCTTTTCGATACTTTTTCGAAAAAAACTTTCGCGATAAACCTGTCCAAAAAAAGCTGTTATTGAAGGTGACGGGCTATCACTATATACCGTATGATATCGAAAGCAGTTTTCACAATATTACTCTTTCGCTCAAAGAATTGTTTCCGGGGCTTTCTTATAGTGTGTTAAAAGAGTTGGATAGCGAAATTTACGACAGACTTTATAAAGTATATAGCAACAAAGGCAAAAACCTGGGTGAGCGGGAAACCCTGGATTTCGTTTTAAAAAATCTTTTCGGTATATATCCCGAGATAATTAGGAACTTTAACGATTTAATCAAGGTACTAATTGATTTTTATTATAAAAATGATTCATTGCCAAAAGTGGTTGCTGATTATTTAACTGATTTATTAAATGATAGGCAGCATTTTAAAAAGCATCCCGTAGAGAAATTGCTGGATGGAGCGGATTCTTTCTTCAGATACCTACAGCAGCAGTGGGAGCTGTTCGTAGAGAGTTTTACCAAGACATTGCACAAAAAAAGTGTAGTGGACTTTTCCAATAAAGATATTAAAATGTATTTAGGTAGTCTTTTTGAAGAAGGGTATCTCACTCCGGTCCAGGGTGTCAAGATTAAAAACATACCTTCTTGGGTCCACCGGGGAATTTTGGTAGATGAACTTGGGCAGCTTGAAACAAGTTATAATAATTTAATGGACCGCCTTTATGATACAATAAATGATATCACATCTTACAAAGACTGGTGGCGTGTGGCAAAGGACTGGGCTGATACATTAATTATCTACAATGACGAAAGAATCCGGGGGCGACTGGATGAAAAAGCTTTTATGTCAACCTTAAAGGTTCTCAATGATAGATTCCGAGCCTGGCTTTTTGATAATTACAACTTGCTTCCATCTTTATCATATGCCCGTTCACCAGCTATGGTTCATCATATTCCCTGGTATATAAGTCACCGTGTAGGGAGGGATTTTCGGCAAAAGATAGCATTGATTGTATTTGACGGCATGGCACTTGACAACTGGCTTATCATCGGCCGGTATTTAACTCAAAACTCAAGTTACCGATTTGAGGAGCAACTGTGTTTTGCGTGGATTCCTACCATTACTTCCATATCCCGTCAAGCGATTTTTTCCGGCCAAATCCCCCGGTATTTCGGCAAAACCATCTTCAGCACCGGTGAAGATGAGCGGCATTGGAAAAAGTTCTGGGTTGAGCATGGCGCAAGGCCTGATGCAATTTACTATATGCGAAACATCAAGCATTTTAGCGAGGAAGGGTTAAAAGATATTATTGAAAACCCCAAGGCAAGGGTGTTGGGCATCGTGGTAAATATGATTGACGATATGGTCCACGGCCAGCAAATGCTTCGGGCGGGGCTACATCAAAATCTACGGTTATGGATGAGAGAAAAGGGGTTTGAAAGATTTTTGCAACGTCTTTTGGACCGCGGTTTTGATGTTTACATTACATCTGACCATGGCCATATTGGCAGTGTTGGACAAGGTAGCCTACGCGAAGGTTTGGCGGTGGATAAGGCTGCTGATCGGGTACGGATTTATGAGCAGGGAAAGAATTACCAAGCGGCCATAAAAGGGTATAAAGCATATAAATGGGCGGGATACGGTCTCCCTGAAGAGTATAACTATATTATCAGTGATGGAAACTATGATTACGGTAAAGCTCAGGAAAGAAATCTTACTCATGGTGGGATTTCCATTGAAGAAGTGATCGTACCTTTTGTTCATATAAGAAAGGAAGAATAAAATCATGCGAACAGTTGGCCTTGACAGATTTTTAAAGGGTCAGTGGCTTGATAAGACCCTAGAGATAATAAATACTGAAAGTGATGTATCCAAAATTCGTGAAACTTTAGAACAGTATTTGAAACAAGAAATACCTGGGGATATCACCCGACGAAAGGCCCGGGACAAACTGATGGGTGTATGGGTTAATATCCCCGAGGAATATGAGGGGATACGCAGTGAGGCACTTAAACTTTCAAACAAAGTTTTTGGGCAAGAGCGGTTATTGCTCCACTGGACCATGATGACAGTGGTTTATCCTATTTTCCGGGACATAGCCAAAGTTATAGGGGCTATTACTGACTTTCAAGATGATTTTATAATTTCATTGGTCCAAAAGCGTATTTTTGAAATTTGGGGCGAACGCAGCACTGTAAAATATGCGGTGCAAAAAATAGTAAGTTCTATGGTGGATTGGGAAGTCATAGAGCGAAAAGGAAACGGCAGATATAAAAAGAAGCCGCCGATAGAAATAGAGGATATTTCATTAAAGCTTCTTTTTTTAAAGGCTTATATTCTAACAAATAATAAGGACTATATAGGTTTTATTGAAGCCAATAATATAAAAATTGCCTTTCCCTTCGAGCTAGGATATACTATGAAGGCTTTTGCATTTTCTGATGAGTTTATCTTAGTTAAGATGGGAAGCGATGTGGCAATTTCCATAGCATAGATTTGATGTATTATTAAGTTATACTTTATTAGTAATTTATTACATTGGGGAGGATAATAAGATGAAATCGATTTATGTGGCAGTAGTAGGGCTCAACAATTACTTTGGAGCAAAAATATTCAAGCCTGGGCAAATTCTGCGGCTGATAAAGGATTACGATAATGACTATGATGCTGAAGCGATTGTGGCTGTACTGGAGCCTATCGGGAAAGTGGGATATGTTGCTAACAGCACACATACAGTTCCTATGGGATGCTGGAGTGCCGGGAGGTTATACGATACCTTTGAGACAGTTGCTTTTGCGGTAGTGAGATTCGTAACAAAGGAGACGGTGATTGCCGAAATTTTAGAGAACGTGGAAGTTGAAATATACATAACAGAAGAAATGCCTGCATCCAAGGAAATTGAGGAGTAAAACTCAATGGTTTGGTACGTTTTTTCCTACTGTAAAAAATCAAATTTACCCTTAAAATATCCACATAATCGTTTCTACTTATAATAAAACGCACTAGAATCACGATTAGTTTCTTTGATTCAGAATGGAGGTAATTTGTGTGAAAACGGTTATCATTGATACAAAGCAGCGAAACCAAATGATAGACATAACTTCAATTGTTGAAACAAGCTTGAGAGAGTCGGGTGTTAAAAATGGTATATGCTATGTCTTTGTGCCTCATACCACTGCGGCAATCACTATCAATGAAAATGCCGACAAGGATGTCACAAGGGATATTTTAAGCACCATTAGCAAGCTCATCCCCTATAAAGATGATTACAGGCATATGGAGGGAAATTCCGATGCCCATGTAAAGGCCTCACTGATGGGAAATACTTTAGCGGTAATTGTAAATGAGGGGAGATTGGTTTTAGGAACATGGCAGAGCCTGTTTTTTTGTGAGTTTGACGGTCCGAGAAAACGGAAGATCGTGATAAAAACTGTGAGAGATAAATAATTGTTAATGGAAAGTTGTTGAAAAGAGGAGAGAAATTTTGTATAATTTAGACAGGGATAGGAGGGAAGGTGATGAGCATACCTTTAGAAGATATGGAAAAAACAAGAAAAGAGATAGCAACTACTAACGATGATCAGCCTCGAGATGAACCTAGGGTTTATGAGTCAGGGTATTTCCTTTTATCTCAGCAGATAACAAGTCTTCGGGACAGCATGGACTCAAAGTTTGAAGCGGCCAGAAAGGAAAGTGACTTTAAGTTTTCAGAAGTCAAGAGAGAGATAAAGGAACTTTCGGATAAGACTGATGTTAGATTTGCAAAAGTAGATGAGAAATTTGCTGAAGTCAGGAAAGAGATAAAAGAGCTTTCAGACAAGACCGATGCTAGATTTGCAAAAGCAGATGAGAAGTTTGATGAAATTAGGAAAGAGATAAAAAATCTGGCGGATAGGACTGATGCTAGATTTAATGAGTTGATACGTAGGTATGATGAAAAGTTTGACAAAATAGACGTCAAATTTGATGAAGTTAGGAAAGAAATAAACGGATTACAACGATGGATGATTGCATCTATTGTAACTATGATTCTTGGCGTCATAAGCATAATTGCGACTCGGTAAACATCTATTTACCTAAGAGGGGTGCGAAACATCCCCATTTTCCACCTAAATAGTGCGCCCGGTATTGGGCCCCCCGATAGCACGGTAGTGAAAGTCTGCTATGGGGCTAGCAGCAGCGACCATAAGCCAAACAGCAAGGGTGTCTACCGGCTCCCACCGGAACCACCGCTGCTACCGCTGCTTCGATGGTTTACTTTATATATATAATAAGTAGTAGCAAATAATGCTCCGGCGATAATCGGCTCTACATCAGTGACGGATCCTTTTACATCCATACCGACAATCCCGCCGCCCAGCCGTCCAACAGCCTGACCTTCAAAGAAATCAATTTCTACATCAAAACCGATTGCAGGCCCGCCACAACGACCATATACCGAATTACCATCGTTTTCAAGTTCCAGGTTATTACCGTCCAGAATTCCGCCTATTCGTATTGATAGTGAGTTTTGACTTAACTTCCCCTCAACACTTTTTCCAAATACCGCTCCACCCAATCTACCTCTTATAAATCCTTCTTCCATGGAGTAAGTTAAGTCTATATCATCTCCAAAAATCATGCCGCCGATTCGGCCGGAAATTATCCCATTTTCCACGGTGGCACTGATATCATATCCTCCTATGGCTCCGCCCACTCTTCCTGAAACTGTTCCCATGGTGGCTATACCTCCCTCTATAATCTCATTTTAAAAAGACTGTTGTCATATTTAGTGTGATGCGGTCAACCACACCCTATAAAACATATATGATTCATGTATTGTCGTTGCTTTTGTTGGTGGTGTTTTGTTACTGGTATGCGTTGATGACAAACAAAACGTCCCCATGTCATCATGTCATCAAACGTCCCCATGTCATCAAAGAATCATCCTTATTTTTGTGTAAAAACTCTTCTGAGGCGAAGATGACGGCAAAGGATCCCTTTTACAAGGGACAAATGCAGCAGGGGTAGTGTGCAGGACGTATGCAGAAGGGCACTCGGCAGGACGCCGAATTGCCTGTAGACCCCTGCGTAGTGCAGGACCATGTAGGGAACGGTCTTTTGACCGTTCCGAAGAATAACAGGTCTTGCTTTAGGGAGAGGTGCCGTTATCTTTGCCGGAGCTGCTGCTTTCTACACTGGAGTCAGTATATTGATTTTATAATAAATGAATGATAAAATAAAGACTAGAACACCTGTTCGGAGATGATTTAAATGCTTTCTATTTTACATGTGGATATGAATGCCTTTTATGCTTCCTGTCATCAGGCAAAAGCTCCGAACCTCAAAGGAAAGCCTATCATGGTGGCCGGGGACCCAAAAAAGCGAAGCGGCATTATATTGACTGCATCCTATGAAGCCCGCCGATATGGGGTTAAGACAGCCATGCCCAACTGGCAGGCTCAAAAACTGTGTCCACAAGCTATATTCATAAAGCCTGATTATGATCTATATGTGAGAACCAGCCAAAAAGTGATGGATATCATTAGAAGGTTTTCTCCTCAGGTGGAGGTTTTCAGTATCGATGAGGCTTGGCTTGATGTAACCGGGTGTGAAAGGCTTTTTGGAGATTCGGTGGCTATTGCCCACAAAATACAAAATGCCATTGCCGAAGAACTGGATTTGCTATGTTCTATCGGAGTATCATGTAATAAGCTTTTGGCTAAAATGGCTTCAGATATGAAAAAACCCAATGCAATTACTGTGCTGCCTGCAGAGGATGTGCCTAAGGTGCTCTGGCCTCTCCCAGTGGATAAATTATTTGGAGTAGGGCGTCGTATGACCGAACATCTTGGTAATATGAATATAAAAACCATCGGAGATCTGGCCCAAGTCCCCGAAGACCTTTTGGAGAGAGCTTTCGGGTTAAACGGTAGGTATCTACATATATGGGCAAACGGTATCGACGAGAGTCCCGTAGACCCCTATGCTATGGATGACGCTAAGTCTATGGGCCATTCCATCACTCTTCCTAAAGATGTAACATCTTTTGATGAAGCGGAAACAGTTCTGCTTTCTTTGTCGGAGCAGGTAGGACGAAGGATTCGACGGGAAAACTATATGGGTCGCACTATCACCGTTACATTGAGAGATGCTTCTTTTAGCACCATCACACGCTCTGTTACTATTTCCTATACTAATAGCACTGAAGATATCTATAATTCAGCCAAAAGACTGCTTCATTCCAACTGGGATGGGAAAACCCCCCTCAGGCTTTTGGGTGTAAGCCTTTCTCAGCTGGTCAAGGAATTTGAGCAGATATCACTGTTTAATAATGACGAAAAAAAGAGGAAATTAAACAAGGTTATGGATGAGATTAAAGACAGGTTTGGAGATGGGGCAATTTTTCGGGCAAAACTGTTAAAGGATGAAGAACTAAATGAGCGAAAACTGGGTAGGACTGAGAATAATGCTCCCGCATTGAGGGGAATAAAGCCGAGAAAAGAAAAACATCCGGGAATTGAACACTGATTCCCGGATGTTTTATTTTTTTTTAGAGGTAATTTCACATCACATAGTCCCAAACTTCGACAGGACTTATGGCACGAAAAAGATTAGGCCTTTTCAATACAAAATTCCGACCTTTGCATCATGTGTAATGTGTGGAGAGTTGATAATATGTAGTCAGGAATACTTTTCTGTGTTGGATAACAAAAATATCATGGGAGGTTTAAGGAAAAATGTTAACACATGTAAAAAGACTTTGGACAGGCCAGGAAGGTCAGGGGCTCGCTGAGTACGGACTTATTCTTGCACTTGTGGCTATAGCAGTAATTGTAGCATTAGGGAAACTCGGGACAAATATTTCAACCAAAGTAGATAGTATTGCGGATGAAATAGGTAATGCAAGTACCGGCGAATAACTAACTTAATTTATGCGCGAGAGTGTCAAACGCATAAAAGAATCATAAGATTGCGTTACTTTTTGCTCTCAAACTATCTTAAGAATGGTGGAGTACCCATGCTAGAGTATTTAAAAAACATCCTTACCCAACAAGATGGTCAAGGCTTAGCAGAATATGCCTTAATCCTGGCTCTGGTAGCCCTTGCGGCATTTGCGGCACTGCAAACATTAGGAGGCGTTATATCCGCGAAGCTCGATGAAGTTGCAAGCAGCTACCCATAAAACAGTATAAACTAAACATTAGAAACAGAGTGTGCCTACACATCACTATAGCCCTACTTCAAAAAGTAGGGCTCCTTTTCACAAAAGTTCACGAAGGGATGATTTTATGGTCACCGACCTTTTATTGTCAGCGGTTTTACTCATATGTCTATATACAGATATAAGGTATAAAAGAATATACAATATAATTACACTTCCCGCTGCGTTGGTGGCCATTATTGCCAATTTATATTTACACGGATTAAACGGGGGCATTGCCAGTATAAAAGGTCTGGTTCTCGGCCTTGGTCTCCTTTTTATCCCATTTGTAATGGGTGGAATAGGGGCAGGAGATGTAAAGCTGTTGGGAATCATCGGTGCTTTTAAAGGCCCGGAATTCGTCTGGTGGACCTTTCTTTACATGGCACTTACGGGAGGGTTGATTTCCCTCGGGATTATGGCTAAAAGCAGGAATATTTCTTTTCGTCTAAAGGCAATTCTATTTACCTTACTCTCTTTCATTGGCATTACCCCAAAAATAAATTATCTTGAAACCATTGAGAGCAGTGCTGCCCTTACTTTTCCCTACGGTATCGCCATTACGGCTGGGGCGGTAATTGCATATCTGCTGAGGTGAACGCAATGATATGGATTAGAAAACTTTTTAGAAGGCAAAAGGGTCAGACTCTCGTGGAACTTGCTTTAGTATTGCCTATAATAATACTGATTCTTTTCGGGATTCTCGAATTCGGCCGTATATTTCATTCTTATATAGTAATTACCAATGCAGCACGGGAAGGGGTTAGACTGGGTGCTGTAGGAAAGCAGGATGAAGAAATCATCTCACGTATCCGAGAGGCTGCACCTTTATATGAGGCAGATTCACGACTTCAAGTGACAAGATTGGAACCGAATGAAAGTGCCCGCACTTCGGGACTGCCGTTGACTGTGGAGGTTACCTATGATGTGGAACTGGTAACTCCGCTTTTTTCCAGCGTACTTCCCAATCCTGTTACTCTTAAATCCAAAGCTGTAATGAGGGTGGAATAATGAAAGAATTAGCGGGTATTTTTATAAAACTAAAGAACGATCAAAGCGGTGCCGTTTTGGTGATTATGGCGGCAGCACTTGTAGTTATGGTTGGAATGATGGCCATGGTTGTAGATATAGGAGCTTTGACCCTGGAAAAAAGCCGCCTTCAAAATGCCTGTGATGCAGCAGCTTTAGCTGCGGCATGGGAATTACCGGATACCTTTTCTGCCAGACAGAGGGCACAAGATTATTTAAATATGAACGGTGTAGATATGACTGAAACAACTATAAGCTTCAACACAGAGAACACAAAAATTACTGTGGAAGCAGCTCGTTCGGTGAATTTTAAATTTGCACCGGTTCTTGGGAAAAACGATGGTTTAGCCAGAGCTAAAGCCACAGCTGCATACGGCAGTATATCCGGAATGACCGGAGTAGTGCCTTTCGGTATACCGGACCAGGATATGACATTTGGCGTGGAATATCAATTAAAGGCTGGTTCCCAGGATGATTACGGGCCAGGAAACTATGGACCTTTGGCTTTAGAGCTGCGAGGTGCACAGAGTTATTTAAACAATCTAAAGCACGGGTACAGCGGAACAATCAATGTAGGGGATTGGATAGATACTGAACCGGGCAATATGTCGGGGCCTACTTATGACGGTATAACCTACCGTATGAACAGCTGTACACATTCTCCCAAGTGTTCAATCGATTCTTACCACACAGATTGTCCGATGGTTATGATAGTTCCTATTTATAATCCTACTTCGCTATCTGGTCGGTCACAGGTAAAAGTAGTAGGTTTTGGCGCTTTTCTTTTAAAGGGTGTAGATGGAAGCGGTAATAACAGCAGAGTATCGGGATATTTTTTAGAAATAGTTCCTCCGGACGGTTTACAGTTTACCATAAATCCAAGTCAGGAAGATTACGGGCTTCGTACGGCAAGACTCATTTCCGAATCCTCATGAGGCCCGCACCACGATAAATGAAAGCATTTCTCGTCATTCCGAAGGAGCAAAGTGACTGAGGAATCTTAAACAAGATCCTTCGGGCAAAGCCTTCAGGATGACAACCAAGCAGAGACTTTCATAACAATGATTTAGTG
>CAZFME010000056.1:0-13775 GCA_964520055.1 uncultured Clostridia bacterium | reverse complement strand
GGCTTTCAGGAATTAAAACTTTTGATATTATCTGATACGGAGAGGCCCCCATGGACTGTGCCGCTTCCAAAACACCTTTGGGAATTTCTCTCAGAGCACTTTCAGTTAGTCTACCAACTAACGGTATGGCAGCTATTGAAAGAGGCACAATAGCAGCAGTGGTGCCGATAGCCTTTCCTAACAGAAATCGGGTAAAAGGCAAAAGAATAATCATCAGTATTACAAAAGGTACAGACCTAAAAATGTTTACTATCCAAGATAAGATTGCATTTAATATACCATTCTCCAAAACCTGCTCGCTATCGGTGACAAACAACAGAATACCTAATGGGATTCCCAAAAATGCAGCTATAGCCACTGAAGAAAACACCATATATAAAGACTCCCATGTAGAAATTAGCAGTAATCTCAGGATGTCAGACATTTTCAATCACCTCCACTTTTAATCCCAGCTCCTTAAGATAATTCATGGCTTCGACGGTTCTAACCTTTTGCCCCTTAAGCTCCACTACCAATACACCATAGGGGTCATCCTGTATGTGATCAATATTTCCAAAAAGGATGTTGGCATCGACGTCGAATCTTTTTACCAAGGTGGAGATGATGGGTTGTGTGGTTATTTGCCCAAAAAAACCAATTTTGACGATTTTACCTTCTAAATTACCGTGGTCCAGCTGCCTAATGCGATCTTTCAGCTCATCGGGCAGTTCCGACAAGGTAATGGTTTTTAGGAAATTTTTGGCGGTAGTAGTTTTAGGATTTGCAAAGACATCAAGCACTGGTCCTTGTTCTACCACTCGGCTTTGCTCTATCACGGCTACCGAATGGCAAATATGTTTTATCACATTCATTTCGTGGGTGATAAGTACGATTGTGAGTCCCAGCTGCCTATTTATATCTTTTAACAGATTGAGTATGGAAAGGGTAGTCTGGGGATCTAAAGCTGATGTAGCCTCATCACAAAGGAGAACTTTTGGATCATTGGCTAAAGCCCGAGCTATGCCCACCCGCTGTTTCTGACCGCCTGAAAGTTGGGATGGATAGCTGTTGATCTTGTCGGTAAGACCCACTAAATCTAACAAATTATCTACTTTCTCCTTAATTACATTCTTATCAAAACCTGCTATTTCCAGAGGAAAAGCTATATTCTCACGAACAGTTCTGGAGGAAAGCAAATTAAAGAGTTGAAAAATCATTCCTATTTTTTTCCTATATTCTTTTAATTCATATGAAGAAAGTTTTGTCATATCGACACCATCGATTTCGATCGTGCCCGAAGTAGGTGTTTCCAGCATATTGATGCACCTGAGAAGAGTACTTTTCCCAGCACCGCTCAAACCTATCACACCAAAGATTTCGCCTTGTTTTATATGAAGATTTACCTCCTCAAGTGCTTTAACATCACCGGAATCCGAATGAAATATTTTAGTAAGGCCTTTTATATATATCAATACTTGCAACTCCCTTTGATTAAAATAGAAAAATCTCTTCTGACAACATGAAGAGATTATATTTTGAACTCTCTCATCTGCCAGAATCACTATTCTGCAGGAATTAGCACCGCTGCAACATAAGTATGTTGCCGGTTGCCGGGCATCATCGGGCCAGTCCCTCTGCCTACTCTTGATAAGAGTTTACCTGTATTTTATTCATATTGTTACTTATAATAGCATGCATTTATATTTTTGTCAAATATTTTTTTATGCTGGAATAATTCTTGCGGATATAGGGGAAAATACATTGCAGCAGAGTAAAATAAATATAGTAAGTGAGTTTTTAGAAAATATACGACATTTCAAACAGTGCATACTTGAAAGAAATTTTGAGATATGGTATAATGTTTGTGAAAGAAATAACGCTCTCAATAATTATTTCACTCATGTTTTTTAATAACCTTTGTGCAAAATACATAAAAAGGAGGGAATTCCAGTGACTAGGGAGGAATACCTTGATCGCGAAAGGGACATGCTATTGAAAGCATATACCACAGCTTCAGAGAAAGAAAAGCGTGACATTATGCTAAAAATAATGAACATAGATACCCAATCTCGAGACGGGGACACTTATGGCACTAAATCGAGTGGTTTTTTCACTCGCCGTAGAAATAAGATTATATATATGAACTAAACCGGGGAATAAACTCCCGGTTTTTTTTTTGAATAATAGCGAACAAAGTTTCGCTTTTATCTTTTCATGATTTTTATTATATGGTATAATTGACTCTGACATAATTATAAGTCAATTGATCATCAGGAATTGTAAACAAGCTAAAAACAAAATGCGAAGCGAATTGTTGCAATACTATTTAGAAGGTGTAAAAATGGGGAAGTTAAACGTTATTTCAGAATATATTCCGAGAGGAGACCAGCCGAAAGCAATACAGCAATTAGCCGAGGGTGTCAATAAAAGCTTTAAATTTCAAACACTGCTTGGGGCCACAGGTACAGGCAAAACCTTTACCATCGCCCATCTAATCCAACAAGTGCAGAGGCCCACTTTGGTAATAGCTCATAACAAAACATTGGCCGGGCAGCTATGCAGCGAACTCAAGGAGTTTTTTCCCAACAATGCGGTGGAGTATTTTGTAAGTTACTATGATTATTATCAACCCGAGGCATATATTCCTCAAACCGACACTTATATAGAAAAGGATGCTGCAATTAATGATGAGATTGATAAACTTAGGCACTCGGCAACAGCCGCTCTTTTTGAGCGTCGTGATGTTGTCATTGTAGCCAGTGTGTCATGTATTTACAGCCTTGGTTCACCAATAGACTACGAAAGCCAGGTTTTATCACTGCGACCGGGCATGGAAAGGGATAGGGACGATGTGGTTCGAAGGCTGGTTGAAATTCAATTTAATCGCAATGAAATAGATTTTCATAGAGGGACTTTTAGGCTCCGTGGGGATATACTGGAGATATTTCCGGCTTCTTTTACAGAAAGAGCTGTTAGAGTGGAGTTTTTTGGAGATGTGATTGATCGTATTCTGGAAGTGGATACTTTAACGGGGGAAATCTTGGGTGAGCGCAATCATGTATCCATTTTTCCGGCTTCTCACTATGCCACTCCCAAGGATAAAATCGAGATGGCTATAAAGTCAATTGAAATGGAGCTTGAGCAGCGATTGCAAGAATTAAAAAATCAGGACAAGGTCTTGGAGGCAGCTCGTTTGGAGCAAAGGACCAAATACGATATAGAAATGCTTCGAGAAATGGGCTATTGTAAGGGCATTGAAAACTACTCCAGACACCTTTCCGGGCGAAATCCTGGTGATGCACCTTTTACATTGCTTGATTATTTTCCGAAAGATTATCTAATTATAATAGATGAGTCCCATGTTACTTTGCCTCAAGTTCATGCCATGTGGGCCGGTGATAGGTCCCGGAAAGAATCACTTATCAAGCACGGGTTTAGACTGCCTTCGGCTTTTGATAACCGCCCGTTAACGTTTGAGGAATTCGAAGAACGCATAAACCAAGTTGTGTTTTTATCGGCTACACCTGCTGCTTATGAATTTAAGCAGAGTTCCCAGGTGGTAGAGCAGATTATTAGGCCGACCGGTCTAGTAGATCCGGAAGTGGAAGTTCGTCCGGTCAAAGGCCAAATAGATGACTTGATATGGGAAATCAAGCTCCGAGCCAAGAAGGATCAACGAATATTGGTTACCACCCTTACCAAGAGGATGGCCGAAGACCTCACCGACTACCTTAAGGAGGCCGGCATCCGGGTCAGGTATTTGCACTCGGAGATACATACTTTGGAGAGGCTCCAGATACTTAGGGATTTGAGAATAGGTAAATTTGACTGTCTTGTAGGTATCAACTTACTGCGGGAAGGTCTTGACCTGCCAGAGGTATCACTTGTAGCAATCCTCGATGCGGATAAAGAGGGGTTCCTGCGTTCTGAAACCTCTCTCATTCAGACTATAGGCAGGGCTGCGCGAAACGTGGACGGAAGGGTTATAATGTATGCCGATACTATAACACAGTCTATGACGCGAGCAATAAATGAAACCAACCGACGGCGCAAGATTCAGATGGATTATAACAAAAAACACGGTATAGTGCCTACAACGGTGAAAAAGGCAGTTCGAGACGTCATTGAAGCTACCAAAGTTGCCGAGGATCAAACTGATTACCTGCCGGAAAAAGATGTAACAAAGATGAGCAAGAAAGAGTTAAAGGCTTTAGTTAAAAACCTCGATAGGCAAATGAAAGATGCAGCAAAGAATCTGGAGTTTGAGAAAGCTGCCGAGCTTAGGGACTTGATTTTCGAGATAAAGGCAGAGGCTTTCAGTGTGATTAAAACTAAACAATTTTAGATACAATGAGAGGGATTTTAACAAATGGATAAGATTATAATAAAAGGTGCCAGAGAGCACAATCTTAAAGATATAGATTTAGTAATACCAAGAGATAAATTAGTAGTAATAACAGGCATTTCCGGGTCGGGAAAATCTACGTTAGCCTTTGATACCATATATGCAGAAGGGCAAAGGCGTTACGTAGAATCGCTTTCCGCCTATGCCAGGCAGTTTTTAGGTCAGATGGACAAACCTGATGTAGATTACATCGAAGGTCTTTCTCCGGCAATTTCCATTGACCAAAAGACCACCAGTAAAAACCCCCGTTCCACAGTGGGGACAGTTACTGAGATTTATGACTATTTAAGGCTGCTTTTTGCCCGCATAGGCAAGCCTCACTGTCCCAATTGCGGCAAGGAGATATCCCAACAAACCGTCGACCAGATGGTTGATGCGATAATGGAACTACCTGAAAGAACCAGGATTCAGATATTGGCTCCGGTCGTGCGAGGAAGAAAGGGTGAATTTCAGAAACTGCTGGAAAACATCAAAAAGAACGGTTTTGTGCGAGTAAGAGTCGATGGTGAAATGCGGGATATTAGCGAAGAAATTAAGCTGGAAAAAAATAAGAAACATCACATCGAAATAATCATTGATCGGATTATCTTAAAACCGGGAATTGAATCTAGACTTGCCGACTCTATAGAGATAGCACTGGCTCAAGCCGAAGGTTTGGTGATTGCAGATATCATAGATCAGCAGGAGATATTGTTTTCCCAAAATTTTGCCTGTGCCGAATGCAATATTAGCTTGGAAGAGCTCAGTCCCCGAATGTTTTCGTTCAACAGTCCATATGGAGCTTGTCCAACTTGCAGCGGCCTAGGGATAAATATGGAAATAGACCCGGAACTAATCATACCCGATATGGAAAAATCCATAGCCGAAGGAGCAATTGCTCCTTGGAACAGCACCCCGGATAGCTACTACTACCAAATGCTTCAGGCGGTGCTGGATAACTATGGGGTAAGTGCCGAAACCCCGGTAAAGGATTTATCTGAAGAAGTAGTGGATGTGATTCTTTTTGGTTCTAAAGAAATCATTGATTTTTATTATAAGAGCCGTTTTCGCAAAAACACCAGACATTATAAAGGGTATTTTGAAGGTGTTGTAAACAACCTTAAACGGCGCTACCGGGAAACTAATTCTAAATATTCTAGGGAATGGATAGAGGAATACATGAGCACAAAATCCTGTCCCGCCTGCCAAGGTACAAGGTTGAGACCTGAGAGTTTAGCGGTGAGCGTGGCGGATAAATCCATTGCTGAGGTAACGATTTTTTCCATCCGAGAAGCTCTAAATTTTTTCAAAGGCCTTTCCCTAACTCCTCGTGAAGAAATGATTGCTAGTCAAGTCCTCAAGGAAATATGTAACCGATTGCAATTTTTAGCTGATGTAGGGCTTGACTATCTTACACTGGGTCGTGCTTCCGGAACTCTGTCCGGTGGCGAATCCCAAAGGATTAGACTTGCTACTCAGATCGGCTCTCGATTGATGGGAGTTCTATATATACTCGATGAGCCCAGTATAGGGCTGCATCAGCGGGATAACGGCAAGTTGTTAAAAACCCTTAAAGATTTACGGGATCTGGGTAATACGGTAATAGTAGTAGAACATGATGAGGCCACCATGAGAGCAGCCGACTATATCATAGACATCGGTCCCGGTGCAGGTGAACACGGTGGCAGAATTGTTGCCTGCGGACCTGTGGAGATTATACAAAAAAGCGAAAATTCAATTACAGGCCAGTATCTAAGCGGGAAAAAACAGATCCCAGTGCCGACTATCAGGCGAAAACCCGGAAAGGCATGGTTAGAACTTAAAGGTTGCAGAGAGCATAACTTGAAAAACATCAATGTAAAAATACCTCTGGGATTATTTACATGTGTGACAGGCGTTTCCGGTTCCGGTAAAAGCACTTTAATCAACGAGATTTTATATAAATCTTTAAAAGAAAAACTCTACAAATCCCGCAGCAACCCGGGCGATTTCGACGAAATACTGGGGATTGAGCATGTAGAAAAGGTTATTAATATAGATCAGTCACCTATAGGAAGAACGCCTCGGTCCAACCCAGCCACATATACAAATGTGTTTACTGATATCCGTGAAGTGTATTCCATGACACCTGAATCACGAATGCGAGGGTACAAGCCGGGCAGGTTTAGTTTTAACGTTAGAGGAGGTCGTTGTGAGGCATGTAAAGGTGATGGTATCATAAAGATAGAGATGCATTTTTTAGCAGACATCTACGTGCCCTGTGAAGTGTGTAAAGGCAAGCGTTATAACAGGGAAACTTTGGAGGTCAAATATAAAGGCAAGAATATTGCTGATATACTTAATATGACCGTAGATGAGGCTTTAGAGTTTTTCGAAAACATACCTAAGATTAAACGAAAGCTAGAGACCTTAAGGGATGTAGGTCTTGGCTATATAAAATTGGGGCAGCCTTCCACTACTCTATCCGGTGGTGAAGCTCAGAGAGTCAAGCTTTCTACCGAACTTTCCAAAAAGAGCAATGGCAATACTGTATATATTCTTGACGAGCCTACAACCGGTCTTCATTCTGCTGATATCCAGAAACTTTTGGATGTACTTCAAAGATTGGTAGAAGGTGGCAGTACCGTTATAGTCATCGAGCACAACTTAGATGTAATAAAAACCGCCGACCATATAATTGACTTGGGGCCCGAAGGCGGCGACCGCGGTGGTGAGATAATTGCTACCGGAACTCCCGAAGAGGTGGCGGAAAATCCAAATTCTTATACTGGTAAATACCTTAAAAAGGTGCTGTACCCCAAAGGCTATACCCCCGGGAGAGAGCTAACAGCTGTGGAATAATGTGCCTGCCCCCCAAGTTAACTCTAAAAAAGATTTTTCATCATTATCGATGGGCGTGTAGGCAATGCTTGTTGTTAAGTTATGGACCTGCGACAACCATACGTGTTTCTTTTATTGTATAAAGCCAAGGAAAGGGTCATATTTATGAATAAAGCAAAAACCATTGTGGCTTTTGGGGATTCTATAACCTATGGTTACCCCTATACCCCTAAAGCCTCGTGGGTAAATATATTGGATAAAAAGATGAATATTAAAATCATCAACAAAGGCATAAACGGTGATACACTTGAAGGTATGTTTGAACGATTTGACCAAGATGTTAAATCTTTTACACCGAACTATATGATAGCAATGGGTGGAACAAACGATGCCTTTAATGGTGCCTCCGTAGACTCCATGAAGTACAATCTAAAGCAGATAATCGAAAGGGCAATAAATTACGGAATTATTCCAATCGTTGGTATACCCATTCCGGTGGACGAGCCTGCCATAGAATTAAAACTTGTAAAATATCGAGATTTTATCAGGGATTTTTGCAAAAGAAATGATATCCTAATTATTGACTTTTTTTCAGTTATGGTCGATGACAGAGGAAGAATAAAAAAAGTACTAGACTTTGATGGTGTTCACCCTAATCGAGAAGGCTATAAAGTGATGGGCCAAGAGGCCCAAAGAATTATGCACGATGTTTTCGATATTTTTTAGACTCTTGAATTATTACACGTGATATGGTAAGATTAATCATGCATTTGATGCACAAAACCCATGTGCCGAAGTGGTGGAATTGGCAGACGCGCTAGATTCAGGGTCTAGTGTCCACAAGGATGTGCGGGTTCGAATCCCGCCTTCGGCACCAGAGATGAAAGCAAGACGTGAAGCAGGTTACAATGCTTTACGTTTTTTTTATAAATACAAATACGATGCATTATTAAATGGATTAAGATTAAAGGAACCAAGATGGAAAGAATGGATACTATTCTTCTTAAACTCTTCAATAAGGCAAGCGGAAAAGTATATAGATAAATTAGTAGCAATTGAAAGCCTATACAACTCATTGATCGATTTTGCTGAGAATAGAAAAATAAGTAGGGATGCCATTCTGTATATATTTAATAAGCCTGTTTTTATGATTAATGGGATGAAAGAAGAACTGGGAGTAAGTTACAATACAGCTGGAAGATATACTAACGAGTTAGTTAAAGCAGGATAATATATGATGATGATAGGAAAAGAAATAAGTTATAGATTCTATGATTTAATCGATATGTTATAGAATCCGAAAAAGACCTCAGTAGTAAACTAGAGGTCTTGTTTTTTACAAATAACCTTAAAATAAATCTGTTGAAGTTTCAGTTGATGTAATCGGTTCTATGTGAATATCGATGAAATGAACACCCATAAAATGTTTCCTAATCTTTTCTTCGATCAAATGATGCAGCTCATGGGACTTACCCACTGACATCGAGGGGTCTACGAGAATGTGTAGGTCCAAGGAAAAATCATCTTCCCTTCCGCGAGAACGAACCCGGTGACAATCTAAAACGCCTTCAATTCTGGATACCAATGCGATCACATCACCTGGATCTATTACTGCTGCATCGCATAATACTTTGCTGGAATTAACCAGTATTTCGATGGCTGCTTTTATAATGGCAATCGATATAATAAAAGATATAATAGGGTCAAGAATAGGGTAACCAAGTTTGACGGCAATCAAGCTCAGAATAACTGATAATGAAACATAAACATCACTTTTAGTATGAATTGCATCGGAAACAAGAATATCACTGTGAAGTTTTTGACCTTCTCGCGTTTCGTAAATTATAACAAAGATGTTTATAGCTATTGTAATAATCATTACTATAAAGCTATAAACGTCAACCTGCGGTACAATTGGATTAGTCATTTTTGCTATGCCGCTTTTTATAATGTTGGTGCTTACTATAAATAGTAGTAAGGCTATCCCTATTGCTGTAAAAGTTTCAAATTTTTTATGACCGTAAGGATGTGATTCATCAGCAGGCTTTGCGGCCAAAGCAGTTCCTACCAAACCGACGATGTTTGAACTACCGTCTGAAAAGGAATGAAAACCGTCGGCAACCATACTGGCTGATGATATTGTGTAGCCGACGATAAGTTTCATTATTGAAACGGCGAAATTCAGACCAAGAATAATCCAAAGCACCTTATTGATTTCTCTAATTCTATCACTATCTTTTTCAGTACTCATTATGATTACCTCCATGTATAGGTTATGGCAAAAAAAAGGTTTTGATGCAAAAGCACTTTAAAAATAAAAAAACCCGTGGGTTGAGTCCCACAAGCCTGAAAACTTGCTGCAACAATGCCCGATTCTTGTTGAAGAATCTGTTCTCAGTAAAATGATAACACAGTTTATTTATTTCAGTCAAGATAAAATATAAAAAACTCATTAAGAAAATTATGGAAATAGAAGAACCATGTTGTAAAGGATTGAAAAAAAGCTAAAAATGGGCTATTGTTAAGAAGATATACTATAAAACAATACTTTACGCAAAAGCAATTATAATCAGTGAGAGGTGTTTTTATTGAAATATAAAGCAATAATTTTTGACCTTGACGGTACTTTATTGGATACCCTTGAAGATCTGGCCAATTCTATGAATAAAGTGCTCAAAAGTCAGGGGTTACCTATCCATGACAAGGAAAAATATAAATACTTTGTAGGAAACGGAATGTACAATCTTGCCTTGAGAACGCTTCCGCTGGATAAAAGAGAAGAATCATATGTAAGACACTGTCATGCTTTAGTTAAGGAAGAATACGGGAAAAGGTGGGCGGATACCACAAAACCTTATAAAGGTATTCCTGAATTATTGGACAAGCTTACAGCTTTAAGATACAAGCTGGCCGTGCTTTCAAATAAACCTCATGAGTTCACCTTGTTGACCGTGAAAAAACTGCTGGAACGTTGGAGGTTTGATGCTGTCTTGGGGGAACGGTCAGGTATTCCAAGAAAGCCTGATCCTGCGGGAGCTCTGGAAATAGCAAGCCTTCTTAATATTGCTCCGAAAGAGTTTTTATATTTAGGTGACACAGGTACTGACATGGTTACCGCAAAAGCTTCCGGCATGTATGCTGTTGGAGTGCTTTGGGGTTTTAGGAAGGCTGATGAACTATTGGAAAATGGTGCCGATGTGCTAATAAAGACACCGATTGAACTTTTGGAGATTCTAGGATAAGTATCATTCAAACAGCAGGATTCCCAGGGCTTCATACGTGGCTACATCGACATTCCCGGAGGGTTGAAGTCCGTTAGCTTTTTGAAAAGCTATAACTGCTTCTTTTGTTTTGTATTCATAAATGCCGTCATAAGGACCATTATAAAAACCGTATCCTGACAGGCGCTTTTGCACTTCCACCACATCAGAACCTTTGGAGCCTTGTGTCAGGGGATTTAAACCAAAAGTGAAAGGCCCATCTACTCCTCCCACTATAAATACTTTTGTACCGATTTTTACCCATTCATAGACATGCTCTACATGTATATTGTGCATTCGAACACAACCACCGGATTCAAAAGCACCTATGCTCCAAGGCTTATTGGTACCGTGAATCCCATATACACCCCAGGGGACACTCAGCCTCATCCAACGTGAACCGAAGCCTTCGCCCCATGCATCCTTCTGAGTAATTGTAAAGAGCCCTATGGGAGTAGGAGTGTTGAACTTTCCCACCGCTATGGGAAAACTCTTGAAAGGTTTGCCGTCATCCAAAACAACAAGTTCCCGGTCTAGGGCAAATAAAACTAAAGTAACTTCACCTTGGGGTCTTTCCGCATCCAGATTCGCAACGGGTCGTTCAAAGAGTTCGGCAAGTTTGTTAAAGGTTTTAGGACCGAAGATACCGTCTATTTGCAAGCCTTCCCTTTTCTGAAAGTTTTTGACGGCTTTGGTTGTAGCTTTATCATATATACCGTTAATGGGATTGCTGTAATATCCCATGTTTTTTAATTGAATCTGTATTTCCCGTACATCTTGACCGCTCATCGGTGGATCCTGTAATTTTAACCACCGGTCATCGTAGCATGAGCAGGGGGGAACTGCGCTGGCAGAAATTGGGAAAATAAATATTGCTATAATTAATAGCACAACATTTTTTATAATTTTCATGCCATCACCTCATAATGATATCTTTTGTCGGTTTTGATGTTTTCATTCAGTAAGCTTCAATTGGTAATTTTTAACACAAAAGGAATTGATATTTTTTTCATAAGAAGCTTTTTTGGAAAAAAATGCAGAAATATGTATATACTGTATTAAATTTTTACAGATTATAAATATGCCCTAGGTGTTCCTACAACAAGACAAAGAAGCACCTTGTATAATAAACTCAGGGAATATAACATCGAACAATAGGCAGAACGGAAACCACATAGTATAATAAAAGCAAGAACCCCTATGGAGCCCGATCATGTCGGAAATACCATAGGGGTTTGTTTTAACTTATGAACTTATTTGTCCAAAAATAATGCTAAATCATCTTCTACGGTTCCCATTCCTGCAATGCCGAAATTTTCAACAAGGACTGTTGCTACATTCGGAGATAAAAATGCCGGCAGTGTGGGACCCAGATGGATATTTTTTACGCCTAAATAGAGCAAGGCAAGTAAAACTATTACGGCTTTTTGTTCATACCAAGAGATATTATAAGCAATCGGCAGTTCATTGATGTCATTGAGCTTGAATATTTCTTTAAGCTTTAATGCAATTAATGCCAATGAGTAAGAATCGTTACATTGTCCCGCATCCAAAACTCTGGGGATTCCACCGATATCACCTAAATCCAGCTTGTTATAACGATATTTTGCACATCCGGCTGTCAGTATGACAGTATCCTTAGGCAACTTTTTAGCAAACTCGGTATAATACTCCCTTGACTTCATGCGACCGTCACAACCGGCCATAACAAAGAACTTTTTAATTGCTCCCGATTTTACTGCATCCACAATTTTATCTGCCAATGCGAAAACCTGAGCATGGGCAAAGCCGCCGACGATTTTACCTTTTTCTATTTCATCCGGAGCCTTTAAGGTTTTTGCCATCTCGATAATGGCCGAAAAGTCTTTCTTTCCGTTTTCATGAGCTTCTATATGTTTACAACCAGGATAACCGGTGGCACCTGTAGTGAATATCCTTGCCCGAACTTTTTCACTCTTTGGCGGAACTATGCAGTTTGTGGTAAACAAAATCGGGCCGTTAAAGCTTTCAAACTCTTCAACCTGCTTCCACCATGCATTACCGTAATTGCCAACGAAGTTGTCGTACTTTTTAAAAGCCGGATAGTAGTGGGCCGGTAGCATTTCACTATGAGTATAGACATCAACCCCGGTTCCCTGTGTTTGTTCCAACAATTGCTCAAGATCAGTCAAGTCATGTCCTGATATCAGTATTGCCGGATTGTTTCTGACACCTATATTAACTTCAGTTATTTGTGGATTGCCGTATTTGGATGTATTTGCCTCATCCAGCAGTGCCATGGCTGTGACGCCGAATTGCCCTGTTTTTAAGGTCAAAGCCACCAAATCATCTACCGAAAGTTCATCATTCAGTGTTGCTGCCAAAGCTTCGTAAAGAAAGTTGTAAAGCTCGTTGTTTTCCTTTCCGATATTAAGAGCATGGTGAGTATATGCAGCTAAGCCCTTTAAGCCATAGGTAATTAATTCTCTCAGAGAACGAATATCCTCATTTTGTGTTGCCAGCACACCGACGGTAGATGCCTTTTTGAGCATGGATTCTTTTGAATCAACTTTATAGACAGCCGCATCATGAAGATTATTTACATTTATCTTTTCTCTCAGCTCGTCTCTGAGTGCAATCATTTTTTTGATTTCAAGTTCAATGGCTTCACCGTCAAAGTTCGCATTGGTGATAGTCATAAAAAGACTGTTTACAACTTCGTGATTGATCCGACCTAAATTTTCAGCACTTAGATTTCCTTTTACAACGATTTCTGATATACCTTTTAGTGTATAAATCAACAAATCTTGAAGTTTGGCAACCTCTTCTGTTTTGCCACATACACCTCTTACATTACAGCCGATGCCTTTTGCAGCTTCCTGGCATTGATAACAAAACATTCCCATAAAAATTACCTCCTGTCATCTTTTTGCTGTATATAATGATAAGACATAACAGCATTTAGGTCTGTGACAGATATCACATAAACAAGCATATACAGATGACAATAAATCCTCTTGAATTCTTCAAGCAGATATGCTAATATAATAATGCACTTGTGCCGAAGTGGTGGAACTGGCAGACGCGCTGGACTCAAAATCCAGTGGTAGCAATACCATGCGGGTTCGATTCCCGCCTTCGGCACCAACAATGATAATGGTTACAGAGCTTGGAATAAAAAACCAAAGCTCTGTTTTTTTAGTTTGACCACCATTTTGACCACAGGAACAGGGCTAACTACCCTGCTTTTTTTTACTCCAAAACCAGGAATGAAATAGGGCTTTTCGGTACTTTATATCCACACACAACTGCTCCAAAGGAACTAATTGTTTACCTTGTAAAAAACGGCGAAG
>CAZFME010000055.1:0-13866 GCA_964520055.1 uncultured Clostridia bacterium | reverse complement strand
CAATTAAGTTTTTCTAGTTAATTATTATACCAAAGGAGGACTATTATTGAAAATAATGTTCATTCTTTGCCGGAAATTGTTAGCATTATTTATCAGTTATAACCCGAACTCATTTTTTTATAGCAAATAATTTAGAAGGTTATAGGTTTAGGTGCGAAATGTTAGTTTTATATTAGTTTCCCAACATTGTTTTCTACAATCTTTAATAATTTATTCTTTTGAACAATCTTTGCTAATTTTTTTATATCGTTACTTAATATTTTATCTTCCCCTGTCTTAGATACTATCACCCTCAGAATATTATAAGCTACTTCAGTTCCTTTTCCTAGTTTAGTCAAACCTCCTTTATCTCTCCTTAAATCCACCGCCTGAGCAGCACATAAAAGCTCAATTGCCAAAACATTTCTGGTATTTTCCACTACTTTCATTGCCTTTCGTGCAGCAATCGTACCCATACTTACATGATCTTCCTGATTTGCTGAGGAAGGGATGGAATCAACACTGGCGGGAAAACACAAAGTCTTATTCTCTGATACTAGTGAAGCAGCCGTATATTGAGCTATCATAAGACCGGAATTTAAACCACCGTTATCAATCAGAAATGCAGGTAATCCTTCATTTAAACTGGGGTTTACGAGACGCTCAATGCGCCGTTCTGAAATATTGGAAAGCTCCGATACAGCTATGCTTAAATAATCCATGTTGATGGCCACCGGTTCTCCGTGAAAATTTCCACCCGAAATAACAATGTCATCATCAGGAAAAATCAAAGGGTTATCCGTAGCTGAATTGATCTCAATTTCCATAACTTTTTCAATGTGTTCTAAAGCATCTTTTATAGCACCGTGGACCTGTGGTATACATCTTAATGTGTAGGCATCCTGGACTTTTATTTCACCCTGGCGTGTTATAAATTCACTGCCTTCCAATAGCTTTCTAAGATTTCTGGCACAATCTAGTTGGCCTTGATGGGGTCTTACCAAGTGAACATTCTCGTTAAAGGCATCTATTACACCGTTTAAAGCTTCGAATGTCATAGCTCCGCATATATCTGCAACCTTGGATAAATTTCTGGCTTCGGCAAGGGCCAGACTGCCAATAGCTGTCATGGCTTGTGTGCCATTGATAAGTGCAAGTCCTTCCTTCGCTTCAAGGGTTACCGGTTGTATTCCTGCCATTTCCATAGCTTTTTTGCCTGGCATGACTTTGCCTTTATATGTTGCCTCTCCCTCACCTATCATAACAAGCACCATATGAGCAAGGGGAACTAAATCTCCGCTGGCCCCTAAAGACCCTTGGGAGGGAACTTGTGGTATTACTCCTTTGTTTAACATATCAATTAGGGTTTGAAGGGTGGAATATCTTATTCCCGAATATCCTTTAGCCAATGCATTTGCTCTTAGTAACATCATTGCTCTTACAACATCTTCCGAAAGATATTCGCCGACTCCTGCTGAATGGCTCCTAATTAAATTCACCTGTAAACTGCGAGTGTCTTGGGACGATATATTTACATTGCAAAACTTTCCAAAGCCGGTAGTTACACCATAAACTATATCATTGTTTTGTATAATTTTCTCTACATACTTTCTTGATGTTTCAACTTTTTCTTTCGATTCTAAAGATAATTCGACTGATTCTTTTCCTACTGCTACTTTTACAAGATCTTCTAATGTTAAACTCTCTCCGTCAATTATCAATGTTGTCCCCCCTGTTTCTTAATTAGGTTTGCGATTTGCTTTCTTTAATATTATTAAGTAGAGCGTTGCTATACAATGCCTCATTCTTTTGTTTAGTGTATATATTCAACATTTTTTCAGTATTTCCTTCGCAAAAAGTGTAAAATTACCGGACTTTTTTGTTTGTTCACAATTTTCTGTATTAACGTATTAACGCTTTAATATAATAAAAAATTTAGCGTGCTGTAAACACGCTAAATCAATATTCTACCTTCACATGTAAATATTACATCCGTTGAAATGGAAAATTCGTCCCCAATACCCACTCTTATAACTCCCCCCGGCTGAACTACTCTAATCTCTTTTGATATGCCACTAAACTTTTTAAGATATGTTACTATGACTAAACTTCCCGAACCGCGCCACGTTCAAAATAATGGCATAGCGTTATCATAAAGAAGCGCCAACGTGGCGCTTCTTAGCTTTATATGCCTTTCTAAAATATATGCTTTTTACTCAAATATTCCCTTACAAGCATCAATGTCTCCCCAAAACGTTGAAAATGAACGACCTCCCGCTCTCTTAAAAAGGATAGGGCTGCAATCACACCCGAATCGTCGGTGAGATTTATGAGATGCTCGTAGGTAGTTCTAGCTTTCTGTTCGGCTGCCATGTCTTCATGTAGGTCAGTTATAGGATCTCCGGTTGATTGTATATATGCCGCTGTCCAAGGAACTCCCGCCGCATCATGGGGGTAAAGGGCATTATCATGCTGGGCATAATGATCACCCATACCGGCTCTCCTCATCTGTTCCGGGGTAGCACCATCTGTAAGTTTATATATAAGTGTCCCGATAATCTCCCAGTGGGCCAATTCTTCAGTGCCTATATCCGTTAAAACAGCCTTAGCCTGTGGTATCGGCATGGTATAACGCTGAGTTAAATATCTTACAGCTGCAGAAAGTTCGCTGTCGGGTCCTCCATACTGAGCAAAAAGAAATTTGGCCATGCCCAAATCGGTCCTAGCTACGTTGGCTGGGTACTGCAATTTTTTTTCATAGTGCCACATAAAATAATATCCCTCCTTCTAATATCGTATTTCCCACGGCCATGGGTCATTTATATACTGATATGGAAACCCTGATATCGAGTCGATACGTAGGGGACCGTATTTCTCTTCGTAAACAGTTTTGAGCTGGTGAGATTTTCTAGCAAAATTGTTATGATCTTCTAAAGCCCTTCGATCATTGGGGTGAGTGTCCAAGAAAAGCCCTAATTCATAGACTACAAAGTCCACTGCCATGATTTCCTTTAACAGCTCAAGCGTATCTTTTGAATACATTCAAATCACCTCTCCGTTACTATGCTTTAGGTCTGATGGAGTAAGGTCTATACAAATCCGGGAAAAGTGTCCCATGTATTAACGCAGTTCTAGGGTCAAAAGTTTCACCATAAATTTGGATCGGAATATAAGCTTCGGCAAGTTTATAGTTAACGAATAAGCCTTTTTCTTTGGCAACATCTTCGGGTACTGACATACTATCCCTCCTCGAAATTTATATATAAAGCATAGCAGTTGATTCACTTTTTCAATAGTATATTATGCCATCAGCATATTATCGGTGCAAAAGCAGTTTACTCAAAAGGAAAAACTTAGGTATGTAAAAAGCCGAAGGATAAAACATTCTTCGGCTTTTTATGCTTCAGGGAAAAGCCCTTCCACACTTAAATACCGCTCTCCTGTATCGGGAAGTATAGTGACAACTAATTTTCCCATTTCTAATTCTTTAGCTGCTTTTTGAGCCGCATAAACGGCGGCTCCTGAGGAAATACCGGCAAGAATTCCCTCTTTGGTTGAAAGCTGTCGAACTGTGTTATAAGCATCTTCATCGGTGACGGTAATAATTTGGTCAATTAAATCGGTATTTAAAACCTTTGGAACAAAGTCGGCACCAATGCCTTGAATTTTATGAGGCCCAGAGGTCCCACCGGATAGCACCGGAGATGAGGCCGGTTCAACTGCGATTATTTTTATATGTGGTATTTTTGATTTCAATACTTTTGCAACTCCGGTAAATGTACCTCCTGTGCCTATAGTTGCTACAAATGCATCTAGTTTACCACCTGTTTGCTTTAATATTTCACGAGCTGTGGTCGTTTCATGTGCAGCGGGATTGGCAGGATTATCAAATTGCATGGGCATAAAATAGCTATTGGTTTTTGCAAGCTCGGAGGCTTTATCCACAGCGCCTTTCATACCTTGCTCAGGAGGCGTTAACACAAACTCTGCCCCGTATGCTTTTAAAAGTTTTCGCCGCTCTACACTCATGGATGCAGGCATGACCAATATCAACCGATATCCCTTCACTGCACACACCATAGCTAGACCTATTCCGGTATTACCGCTGGTAGGTTCTACAACTACGGAACCCGGTGTAAGGATTCCTCTATCCTCAGCGTCCTTTATCATACTTAATGCGATGCGGTCCTTTATACTACCACCCGGATTAAAGGATTCAATCTTTGCCGCTATGGCTGCTCCACTTTCAGGTGAGAGCCGATCTAGTTTCACTATAGGAGTCATGCCTATGAGGTCTATTATGGAGTCAGTGATTCTATCCTTTGTGTTACTCATTTCTCAAAACTCCCTTTTATATTTTAAATCAATTATACCTTTAAGAAGGCTTTTGTCAAAAACGTTCACCATTATGGTCTTTTTTATGCTATAAAAATACCTCCCCTTTAATCCTATTTAGCATTTTTGTAACTAAACCAAGATTAAAACAGGGAGGATTAAATACTATTGTTCGCTATTTTGATGCAGCACAAGCTCTGCGCGACGTATCGATTTGTCCCTGACCATTTCACACCATTTCAATGGCATCTTTGCGGCATTTTTCCTGACAGATACCGCAGCCGATACATAGGTCCTGGTTAACCACATGCACCTTTTTTACCTCACCGGTAATGGCATTTACCGGGCAGTTTTTTGCACAGAGTGTACAACCTATACATTTGTCTTCTATAATAATGGCCTTTTTCCGTTCCGTGAAAGTCGCTGTTATAGATTTGGTGGGGCATTTTTCCACACATAGCATGCAATTGCGGCATTTTTCATAGTCAATCACCGCTACATTATTTGTAACATGTATTGCATCAAAGGGACATACTTTTTCACATTGTTTGCAAGCTATACATCCGATACTGCATACGGCTCTGGTATCTTTTCCTTTCATGGTAGCTCTGCAGCGCACATGGACTTCATTTTTGTTAGAGGTTAAAGCAAAAACCATTTTCGGACACTCTTTAACACATAAACCGCATCCCGTGCATTTTGCTTCGTCGATAACGGGAAGGTCATTCTCTCCCATAGTTATGGCATCAACGGGACATACTTTTGCACAGTCACCAAACCCAATGCATGCAAAAGAACAGCTTTTAGGACCACTGTTTACCATAGAAGCAGCTTTGCAGGTTTTTATACCATGATATTCGGATTTAACCTTGGCTTCAGATTTGCCACCCTGGCATAATACACGAGCTATTTTTTTATCGCCAGTACTGTCTATATCAGTAACTCCCATGATTTTTGCAATTTTTTCAGCAACTGCTGCTCCCCCAACAGGACACGCATTAATTGGGGCTTTATTTTCAACAATTGATTTTGCCAAACCTGAACAACCGGGATATCCGCAGGCACCACAGTTGGCTCCGGGCAGTGCTTCAACTATTGCATCCGCCCTGGGGTCTGTTTCCACGGCCAGCTTTTTAGACGCAAGGGCAAGCCCTCCAGCTAATACCAATCCCAGGCCACCCATGCTCAGTATGGATGTTAGTATACTATTTGCCATCTCATTCGCCTCCTGTAGTCTTTTATCCTAATGGAACAAGCCCTGTAAATCCCATAAATATCATAGATAATAATCCTGCTGTTATAAACACTATGGCTGGACCCCTTAAAGCTTCCGGCACATCAGCAAACTCTAAATCTTCACGTATACCGGACATTAAAGCTAAAGCTAACGTAAAACCTATACCTGCTCCTAATCCCAATGCGATGCTTTTAATAAGGTTGTAATTGTTCATCGGTATTAAAAGAGCAACACCCATCACTATACAGTTGGTAGTAATTAAAGGTAAAAAAATACCAAAAGCATTATATAAAGCTGGGCTAATTTTTAATATTACCATTTCAACTAGCTGTACCAGTGATGCAATAACCAGAATAAAGGACACTATCTGCAAAAAAGGCTCGAGTCCAAATTGTGCTAGTATATAGTTTTGCAAAAAATAGACTGCTACCGCCGTCATAGTTAAAACAAAAGTTGTAGCCATACCCATGCCAACAGCGGTTTCAGTTTTATTAGAAACTCCTAAAAAAGGACACTGCCCTAGAAATCTTGACAAGACAAAATTATTAACAAAAACTGAACCCACTATAATAAAAAACAATTCTTTTGCCATCTGTTACCACGCTCCTTTAGTGGCAATTAGTATCTTTAATTGTTTTCTCTGGTAATCATATTCATTAAACCAACTAGAATCCCCATCACTATAAAGGCTCCAGGTGGTAGAATCGCAATAACCCATGGTGTAAAACCTTCTCCCATCACCTGATATCCAAATAGAGTGCCGGCTCCCATCAACTCTCTTATCATGCTGATTAAAGTAATAGCCCATGTATAACCCAGGCCCATCCCTAGAGCATCGGCTGTGGCCCTAAGTGGCCCTACTTTTGATGCAAAAGCTTCTGCTCGTGCCAAAACAATACAATTAACCACTATGAGGGGAATAAATATCCCCATAACCTCATATAAGGCGGGAAAATATGCCTTCATGAAAAGATCAACGACGGTGGTAAAGGTTGCAACAACTATAATATAACATGGTATTCTAACTTGTGCAGGAATCACATTTCTAAGTAATGATATTAATATGCTGGAGCATGTCAACACAAAAGTCAGTGCCATACCCATTGCAATGCCATTATTGGCAGCAGTGGTTACAGCCAATGCGGAACAAATACCGATGACCATTCTAAATATTGGATTCTCATTCCATATGCCATTGATAAAATCCTTGAATAATTGCATGACTAAAAATCGCCTCCCACGGGATATATTTTCACTATTTTGTCCAGTGAAGTTTTTATCGCATTGGCCACCGCCGTGGAAGATATAGTTGCTCCTGAAATAGCCTGCACATCTTCTTTTGCAATGAATTTATCATCTGCGGATTTTCCTTTAAACTGATTGGTGAAAGCCTCTTCCTTTATTCTGGCTCCAAGTCCGGGAGTTTCACTCATAGATAAAATTTCTATTCCCAATAGTTTGCCCTCTCCAGGATTATAACCTACCATTATTTCTATAGGACCGTCAAAACCGGATCCTGTTGCTTTAAATGAAATACCTTTTCTGTTACCCTGATCATCTAAACCCATGTATATCATCATGTCTTCTTTTTGAACTTGTTCCATCTTGGTCGCCCCGGGAATCACCGTCAGCACTGATTGTTCCAATTTTTGTCTTGCCTGTTCCAAAATTGTAGGATTCGTTACTTCATAGGATAATGCTAATACTGCTCCGGATGCAATAGAAATAACCATGAGTACTATAATCATTCTGGCATACTGATTCATCTGGCTTTCACCTCCCCATAGATTTTGGGTACAGTGAATCGGTTAATCAAGGGGGTAAAAGCATTCATCAGAAGAATTGAAAATGATACACCTTCCGGATATCCCCCGTAGACTCTTATTAAAATTGTGAAAAAACCCGCACCTATACCGAAAATTATTTTGCCTAACTTACTAAGTGGCGTTGTTACCATATCCGTAGCCATAAAGAAAGCTCCAAGCATAAGACCTCCCGATAACAAATGAAATATGGGGTCTTGACCTAAAGCTACTGCAAAAATGGCTACACTTCCTAAATAGCTTGCCGGTATTCTCCAGTCGACATATCCTTTATATATAAGATATAAACCACCAAAAATAATAAGTAATGCAGAGGTTTCTCCCAAAGAACCGCCAGTGTTACCCAAAAACAGTTTAGTATAGTCTGTCGTTACGCCCTGCATCTTCATAAGTGCAAGCGGAGTTGCCCCGGTGGTACCATCGACCGGATTTATCCACGTAGTCATTGGAGTCGTAAAAGTTATCATTAAAAATACTCTGCCGATAAGCGCAGGATTGAAAGGGTTCGCACCTAACCCCCCATAAATCTGTTTACCCAGGGATATTGCCACTACAGCACCTACTACAGCCATCCAACAAGGTAGGCTTGGCGGTAGATTTAGAGCTAATAGCATGCCTGTTACCAAAGCACTGCCATCGGCTATAGTAATAGGCTTGTTCCTGAGTTTTTGAAATATAGCCTCTGTTAACACTGCAGCAAAACTGGTTATAATGACAAGGCTTAAAGCTCGAAAGCCAAAATAATATATCCCAGCAAAGGTAGGCAATAGTAACGCTATTGCTACACCGAACATTATTCTTGAAATACTTTCTCCTGAATGTAAGTGAGGAGAAGATGTGGTTATTAACCTGTAATCATCCATCCATAACTGCCTCCCATCTCATTACTTCATTTACATATAAATTACATAATTTCTTGCCAAAAAATCGCTTTTTATATTCATTTTTTCTTTCTTGATGCTATAATATGATTTTTGGCAATCCTTATATGCTGGGTCAAAGGTATATGTGCAGGGCATACATATGAGCAACAGCCACATTCTATGCAGTCCATCGCATGATAACTTTCTGCTTCAACCCACATATTTTTCTCAGCAAATTTAGCAAGGTTTGTCGGCAACAGATTTATGGGGCATGCATCAACACATCGAGCACATCGAATACACGGTGAGGGTTCATATAATTCTACATCAGCCTTTTCTAAAACCAACAGTCCCGAAGTACCCTTAATCGCCGGTGCATCTAATTGTGATTGAGCCAACCCCATCATTGGCCCTCCCATCAGGACTTTACCCGGTGTACCTTTAAAGCCGCCACACTGCTCAATAATATCTATCAATGGAGTCCCAATTCTTATTAAAAGGTTCTTAGGCTCCTTTATTCCTGAACCGGTTACTGTTGTTATCCTTTCAATTAGGGGTAACCCTGTTTTTAATACATTGGCAATAGCAGCACATGTTCCGGCATTGTTTACAATAACTCCGACATCCATGGGCAATCCGCCCGAAGGAACTTCTCGGCCAGTGATAGCTTTTATTAATTGTTTCTCGCCACCTTGTGGATACTTGGTAGCGAGGATCACTACTTCAATATCTTCTTTGCCCTGAAGGGCCTTCTTGATTGATTCTACAGCATCAAGCTTATTGTTTTCAATCCCTATAAAACCATTCTTAACACCTGTCGCCTTCATAACGGCTTCAAGACCTAATACCACAGCATCCGGTTTTTCCAGTAAAAGTCTATGGTCAGCCGTAATATATGGCTCACATTCAGCGGCATTTACTATAATCGTATCCACATTCTTTTCCGGTGGGGGAGATAACTTGACTTGGGTGGGAAAAGCTGCACCGCCCAATCCAACTATTCCGGCTTCTCGTATAAGGTTTTTTATCTCATCGGGCGAAAGTTGATCAAGCGGCTTTGAAGGTGTAATACCTTCAAATTGTTCATCCCTTCCGTCGGATTTGATAACTACCGACATCATCGGCCCTCCACCCGGCCAAGGTCTCGGTTCCACTGCCATTACTTTGCCTGAAATGCTGGCATGAGCTGGTACTGATACAAAAGCCTTTGCTTCGCCAACCTTTTGACCTTTTTTGACTAGGTCTCCAACTCTGACTATGGGCTCACACGGAGCACCTAGATGCATACCCATCGGAATTATGACTTTCTTAGGTATGGCAGCTTTTTTAATAGATTTATGATTGGTTAAGTCTTTATTATACGGAGGATGTATACCTCCCTTGAAGGTTTTAAGCATTGTTTCACCTCTTCTTTTGAGCTAACCTAGTAATAATTCGACAAGATTTGTTAAAAACCTCTTATTTTATGAAAAACATCTTTGAAAAAGTATATAGTATACACTATACTATATATTTCTTCCTTGATTTATTATATAACAATAACTTATTATATTCCATTTTATTGGCCAAAATTGCCATGACAAAAGCCGATAAAATCACCCGTATTTCGCGTCGTAGTTATATAATTTACAGTAATACTAAGATCTAATTCTTGTTTTGTTTGTTTACTGCTTTTGAAGGCGTATACCTGTAGACATACCAGTAAGCTAAACCTATTACTATGGCTCCACCAATAATATTGCCAAGGGTTACTGGAATCAGATTTGAAAAGAGTCCCCCGATGTTTAATCTGCTTAAAGATGCTGCTTCAAATTGACCCCCATTAAGGTAAGCAGTGTTTGACTTAGCGAAAATACCTGCAGGTATAAAATACATGTTGGCAATACTATGTTCAAAGCCTGACATTACAAAAAGCATGATAGGGAACCAGATTGCAAATATTTTACTTACTACATCTTTGGCAGCGGTTGCCATCCATACAGCTAAAACCACCATGATATTGCACAATATTCCTCTAATTAAGGCCTGTCTAAAAGGTAATGATACTTTTCCTATAGCAGTCCTGATGATAGTTATCCCTAAATAGCCATTGGAACTATCGAAAAGTCCGCTACGGCTAACTAAATATGCAAATAGAACAGAACCTATAAAATTGGCTGTATATACTATAATCCAATTCCTGAGAAGCTCATTAAAACTTATTTTTTTATCCATCACACCGATTATCATTAGATTATTGCCCGTGAAAAGTTCTGCTCCTGCAATTACAACTAATATGAGCCCGACAGGGAAAACTGCTCCGCTGGCGAACTTTGCTACGCCGGGATTATCAATAGTATAGGAAATTGTCTGAGACGCAAAACCTGCAAAGGCTATGTAAACTCCAGCTAAAATACCTAAAATAAATAGGGTGCCAGAAGTGTTTTTTGCTTTATTGATAGATATATTATCAAAAGACTCTGCTGTTTCTTTTGGACTGAAAAAATTATCCATCATACAAGCCTCTTTCGTTAATATTTTCACAAAACATCTTAAAAAAATAATACGCATATAATATATAGATTGTATAATAAAACCATCCTGTGTTCAATGAATCATAATTTTTAAAGCGTTGGACAAAGGAATTATTACCAAGCAATAACTCTCTATCTAGATCTCGTTTATTATATTTTTAATTTGAAGATGAATCCTGGGTAATCCTTTATAACAACATTCCAAACTATATTCAAGTCACTCTTAGACCTGCCATCTCTCTCCAGGGAATATCATATTCTCTTTGTCTTAAATCAAAAGAAATGTTTTTGGTTGCTTCTCCGATAATCTCTAAGTTTCTAATAACTGCGTCTTGAATAAGCTTTGATTTAAAAAATTCTGCTTTTCCTGGTTCTATATAATTTTCGATATTTCCAATGCATTCAATTATATGAAACAAATATACTTTATCATCTTTCATATTTGTACCGCCTCTGCCTTAATCCGTTCTTTCAATAATGGATGCACAGATTTTTCTGTTACAACGTCAACCGATTTACCTAATAATGCCTCTAGTTCTTGCTTTAATCTAATTAGATCAAATAAGGATCTTCCTTCTTCAAATTCCACTAAAAAATCTATATCACTATTTTTAATTTTTATAAAATGGTTTATAAGTGTCTTTTTTCATAAAGTGAAGTGGGAAGTGATGGTCAATAGGAATACTTTCACTTCCCACTCAATAGATGTAATTTTCATATCTGAAACGCCGACGTTTTTTTGAAATGCTTAGGCTATTTTACATCCGGATAAGATTTGCGCTCGGTATAATGGGTATGAAGCAGTTTATGAGATTTTTCCCCAAGGGGCTTTTCCAAAAACTCTTTATATAGGGTTTGCACTGCCGGATTCTCATGAGATTTCCTAAGAGTCATATCGCGGTCTACATCATATATAGCATTACCTCTTGCTTCTCTGTAGTCAACTTCCCAACGCTCATCGGCACTGAGGATGGGCTGACCGCCACCGCCTACACAACCTCCGGGGCAGCACATTATTTCGATGAAGTGATAGTCAGCTTCACCGTTTTTAACACGGTCAAGGATTTTTCTGGCATTGCCCAAGCCATGGGCAACGGCTACATTTACCTTGGTACCGTCTATATCTATGGTTGCCTCTTTTACCCCCTTAACACCACGGACCTCAGTAAAATCAATGTCTTTCAGTTCCTTCTTTGTCACGATTTCATATACGGTTCTTAGTGCTGCTTCCATAACACCACCAGTTGCTGCAAAGATGGCACCGGCACCTGTCGATATTCCCAAAGGTTCGTCAAATTCTTCATCAGGTAGCTTGCTTAAATCAATAACGGCTTCTTTGAGCATTCTGGATAATTCCCTGGTAGTGAGCACTACATCTACATCTTGATATCCACTTGAATGCATTTCAGGTCTTTGACATTCGTATTTTTTAGCTGTACATGGCATTATCGAAACAGAAAAGATCTTTGAAGGATCTATTCCCGCTTTTTCCGCATAGTAAGTCTTGACAAGAGCTCCGAACATCTGTTGTGGGGACTTGCATGTGGAAAGATTATCAAGCAGTTCCGGATAGTAATGTTCACAGAACTTAATCCAGCCTGGGCTACATGATGTTATGAGCGGAAGTTTACCATCGTTTTGCAGCCTATCTAGAAACTCTGAGCCTTCTTCCAATATAGTAAGGTCTGCGGAAAAATCTGTATCAAATACCTTATCAAAGCCCAGTCGTCTTAAAGCCGCCGGTAGTTTCTTTGTAACGATACCTCCCAATTCGCCTCCAAATTCTTCACCCAAAGAGACTCTAATGGCCGGAGCCGTTTGAACTACCACATGCATTTCAGGATCTGCCAAAGCTTGCCATACTTTATCAGTATCATCCTTCTCCTTTAAAGCACCGACGGGACAAGCCAATATACATTGACCACAATTAACACATGGCACTTCATTCAAGCTCATGTCAAATACCGGGGCAACCACTGTATCAAATCCCCGATAGTTGGGTGATATAACACCTACTCCCTGTACGTTGTGACATGTGCTGACACATCTGCGACACAAGATGCATTTAGAAGTATCTCTCACTATAGAAGGCGAAAAATCATCATATTGCGCCTTGCTTTTTTCTCCCGGAAATCTTATTGATTGTATGCCCAGCTCTTCTGATAACTTTTGAAGTTCACAGTTAAGATTTCTTATGCAAGTCGGGCATTCTAAGTTGTGATCGGAAAGCAGTAATTCCAAGGTTACTTTTCTGGACTCCCTGACAGCCGGTGAATTGGTAGTAACTTCCATGCCCTCAGAAACCGGCAAAACACAAGAGGTTTGCAGTGCCCTGGCACCTTTGACTTCGACAACGCACATGCGACATGCACCAATTTCGTTGACTCCTTTTAAATAGCAAAGTGTCGGTATTTTGATTTCTACTTTTCTAGCTGCCTCAAGCACTGTTGAGTTTTTGGGAACTTTAACTTCTATACCATCTATAGTTAATGTCACCATATCCATGGTTTTTTCCTCTCCCTTCTCTAAAGCTATATTTTAACAATGGCACCAAAGGGGCATCTATCAAAACAGCTGTTACACTTTATGCATTTATCTACATCAATAACATGAGGCTGTCTTCTTTCACCACTGATGGCCTGAGTTGGGCATACTTTTGCACACATACCGCAGCCTTTACACTTATCGGCTACTACCTCATAGTGAATCAAAGCCTTACATGATCCGGCGGGACATTTTTTATCTTTGATATGGGCTTCATATTCATCCCTAAAATACCTAAGTGTGGACAGCACCGGATTTGGAGCCGTCTGACCAAGCCCACACAGAGCTGAAGCCTTTATGCTTTTGGCCAGATTTTCCAACAGCTCAATATCTCCTTCTTTTCCTTCACCATTGGTTATCCTTTCAAGGATTTCTAACATTCGCTTAGTTCCGATCCTACATGGCGGGCATTTGCCACAGGATTCTTCCTGAGTAAAAGTCAAAAAGAATTTAGCTATATCCACCATACAGTTATCTTCATCCATGACGATCATACCGCCTGATCCCATCATTGATCCCGCTTGAACCAATGTATCATATTCTATGGGCATATCAAGCAGTGAAGCAGGTAA
>CAZFME010000054.1:0-13868 GCA_964520055.1 uncultured Clostridia bacterium | reverse complement strand
AAATAATTGTGGTAGTCGGCAAAGATGCCGAAAAGATAAAGCAAGTCTATGCAAAAGATGATATTGAATTTATAGTACAAAAAGAGCGGAAAGGAACCGGGCATGCCTTGATGCAAGCTGAAAGTGCCGCCCAAGGGAGCTCCCACCTTGTTGTTTTATATGGGGATATGCCTATGGTGACTGCAGAAAGTATCCAAGGAATGGTTAGGTTTCACCGGGAGCAAAGAGCCACTGCTACGGTGATGACTGCTAGGGTTTCTGATCCCACCGGTTATGGTAGGATAATAAGGCAAGGTGATAAAGTCCTTGACATTCGGGAGCACAAAGATGCCACTTGGGAGGAAAGAACAATCAATGAGATAAATGCCGGTTTTTACTGCTTCGATTCATCTCTGGTATTTTCGGCACTTTCCAATGTGGAGAATAAAAACCGCCAAGGGGAATACTACCTTACAGATGTAGTTAAGGTTTTAAATTTGGAAGACGAGAAAGTGGTTGCTTTTGAACTTGAAGATCCCGACGAACTTCATGGCATCAACGACCGTCGACAATTAGCACAAGTACAAAATCTCATGCAGCAAAAGATCATCGAGTATTGGATGGAGGAAGGCGTTACTTTTATTAATCCTGATACATGTATGGTAGACTCTACAGTCAAAATCGGAAAGGACACTATTATATATCCGGGAGTTATGTTGGAGGGCAATACCCTAATAGGACAAGGCTGCAGTATAATAGGCCCCTGCCGAATCAAAGATACCGTCATCGGGGACTTTTGTGAAATAATCATGAGTCAAATTGATGAAAGTATCTTAGATGAAGGAATAAAGGTAGGACCATATGCCAATCTTAGGCCCGGATGTAAGCTTGCTTCAAGAGTAAAAGTGGGGGATTTTGTAGAGCTTAAGAATACAGAAGTAGATGAAGGCACCAAAATACCTCATCTCTCCTATGTGGGGGACGGAGTTTTGGGCAAAGATATAAATATAGGCGCCGGGGTGATTTTTGTTAATTATGATGGATACAAAAAACATCAAACCGTGGTGGAAGATAATGCCTTTATAGGTTGTAACTCAAATTTGATAGCACCGGTTATTGTAAAAGCCGGTTCTTATATAGCGGCAGGCTCCACCATCACCAAAGAGGTGCCGGAGGATTCCCTGGCCATAGCTCGGGCCAAACAGGAAAATAAAGTTGGATGGGCTGCAAAAAGAAGAAACAAAACAGAAGGAGGAACAAAAGTCAATGGAAAGTAGGCTGGAGGTTTTTACCGGCAATGCCAATCCAAATCTTGCCCGGGAAATTGCAAAACACTTAGGATTACCCCTGGGTGACTCTTGGGTCGGTACCTTTAGCGATGGAGAAATACAGGTAAGGATAAAAGAAACGGTGCGAGGGGCTGATGTATTTGTGGTTCAGCCATTCTCGTACCCGGTTAATGATAGTATCATGGAAATGCTTATAATGATTGACGCCCTGATGAGAGCATCGGCCGGGCGCATAACTGCTGTTATACCCTATTACGGCTATGCACGCCAGGATAGAAAGGCCCGCTCCCGAGACCCCATCACGGCGAAGATGTTGGCAGATATAATCACTGCTGCCGGAGCAAATCGTGTACTTACCATGGATTTACATGCCGGACAAATCCAGGGGTTTTTCAATTTCCCCGTAGATCACTTGAAGGCTATGCCGATTCTAGCTGATTATTTTAAAAACAAACAGCTTGGAGATATAGTTGTCGTATCTCCTGATGTAGGTGGGGTAACTCGGGCTAGGGAGCTGGCGGACCGGTTAGTGGCTCCCCTTGCCATAATCGATAAGCGTCGCCCAGAACCCAATGTGGCCGAAGTTATGAACATCATAGGCAGAGTCAGCGGCAAAACAGTAATTGTAGTGGATGATATGATAGATACTGCAGGGACACTTACAATGGGTGCCCAGGCTCTTATGGAGCGCGGTGCCAAAGCCGTCTATACCTGCTGTACTCATGCAGTATTATCCGGTCCAGCAATTGAAAGACTGAAGGCAGCTCCCATTGAGGAAGTGGTTGTAACCAATACAATACCCTTGCGAGATAGTCAGAAACTGGACAAGATAAAAGTACTTTCAGTGGCACCGCTCTTTGCCGAAGCCATCTTGAGAATTCACAAAAACGTATCCATAAGTACCTTGTTTGATGACTAAGGTCAATAGTTCTAAATCCCGTTAGTTGCATATAACAGTGTATATGCATTTAAAACTTGCCTTAAGGGAAAATGGCGAGTATAATATATAAAGATACCGATAGGATGACCATGCCTTAATATTTCCATGTATTTGGAGAAGGATATGGACTAAAACAGAGAGAGTAAGGAGGAGTATTATCATGGAACATCCGATTTTAGCAGCGACAATTCGTCAGGCTTCAAAAAGTGAAAACAAAAGACTTAGAAGAGAAAACAGACTACCCGCCGTAGTCTATGGCAAGGGATATGAAACTACAAGCATTGCCGTTGATGAAAAGGAACTGTCCACAATTTTGAAAACCCGGGGTGAAAGCTCACTTATAAATCTTGAACTCGAGGGCACAGCCTTCCCCGTGCTGATAAAGGAAGTTCAGCGAAACACTTTGAAAAAATTAATTGATCATGTGGACTTTTTCAAAGTTTCCATGGATGAAGAAGTAGAATACAATCTACCTATTATACTTATAGGCGAAGCGGAAGGTCTTAAGATGGACGGTGTACTGCAGCACCAGAAGAGGGAACTTACCGTAAAGGCACTGCCGAGTAATATGCTTGACAGTATAGAAGTGGATGTTTCTGCAATGCAAATTGGTGATACACTGACAGTGGCGGATTTGAAAGTTGACGAAAAGAACACTATTCTTGATGATCTCGATGAAGTTGTAGTAACATTACTTGCGCCTTCACTTGAAGAGGAAGAAGAAGAGGATGTCGAGGTTCCGGAAGAAGAAGACTTAGAGCCGGAGCTGGTGGGAGCCGATGAAGAGGAAGAAGACGAAGAATAAGAATAAGGGCGCAAAGCCCTTATTTTTTCTTGTGTAGGAGGGGATTTGCTTGTATCTGATTGCAGGATTGGGAAATCCTGGAAAAGAATACGAAACTACACGGCACAATGTAGGCTTTATAGCCTTGAATTTAATTGCCGAAAAACAAAATATTAAGATAAACAAGGTAAAATTCAAAGGGCTATTGGGCGAAACTAGGTATGCCGGAAAAAGAATCCTGCTTTTAAAACCTCAAACATATATTAATCTATCAGGACAAAGTGTGGTTGATGCATTAAACTTCTATAAAATTTCTACAGATCAGCTCATAGTCATACATGATGATATGGATTTGCCATTAGGACGGCTTCGTATAAGGTCTGCAGGAAGTTCTGCCGGACATCGTGGAATAGATTCCATTATATATCAGCTATCTTCTGACAAATTTTGCCGAATTCGTATAGGTATAAGTCGACCTGAAGGGCAAAAAAATGCGGTAGGTCACGTATTAGGCAAATTTTACGGTGAAGAAGTAGAGAAAATCAAAGCCACCGTAGAAACAGCGGCAAAGGCAGCTCTTCATATAGTTTCCGACGGTATTGAGCAGGCTATGAATATATATAATGGTTTTGAAGCATAGTATATAACTGTGAAAAACAGGAGTGTATAAGACACTCCTGTTTTTTTTAGAAAAGGTGAGTAAGCTAGATGATTTCTATACATAATAAATGCAAAATCAGAGGAAAATATGAACAGACCGTTAAAAAGTTCACTTCAGCGTTTAATAGAGGTCATCGAATAATTAAATAATTGGAGGCGTCTTCAAATTGTTCACTTTTTACACTTCCGATAACAGCTGATATTATACGACACTACATCTAAGTGCGCCACGAGATATTGAATGCTGAAGTTTATGGGCAAACACAACTAAATAGCCTCAGATTCTCAGCTAAAAATTTATTAGGAGCGATGAAAGATGAAGGGATTTAACATTACAGGTTCTAAACAACGTGGCGGAGGTATGATGATGTCAATCCTAAAACGGTTTTTTTTGGGATTAGGTGCTGCAATTTTGACTTATGTAGTGGTGCCCAAGATGCGACACATGGCAAAACCAGTTGTGCGCAAAGGCGTAAACGGTGTCAAAAATCTGGCCGAACGGGGAAAACAAACCATGGAAGAATACAAAGCTCGCCAAGAAAATACAGTTGATATGGTAAAAGACACTTCCCTAGATCAAATTCAAGTGGAGAGTGATGTTATATCGCAAAAAATAAATGCACTTCAACAAACCATAAACAGGTTAAAAAATGAAATAAACCAACTAAGAGAAAGAAGGTGATTAAAAGCTGCCCTGGCAAAGTCCGGGGCAGCTTGTTTTATTCTTTACACTTTCGATATGTGTTGATATTATACATTGTAGATGTAGAAGGGAGGAAAACCGGTGACTAATAAACAAAAAGTGCATAAAATTTTGAGTAAATGAGGACAGTGCACAAGTATCTACTAATTTTTCACCAAAAAAGCCTTACATTAGAGAGGAGATGCAGTATGAAGGTCTACCGTCAAATGCGCCGAAAGGAATATACCATGAGCTATGACGAAATACTGGAAGCTTTAAAAGGCCAGGACCATGGTTTTCTTGGGACCGTTGGAGAAGATGGCTTGCCCTATGTAGTGCCGCTCAACTATATTTATCATGATGGTTACATAATCTTTCACTGCGCCCTGGAAGGCCATAAGCTTGATAATATTCGGCACAATCCCCAGGTATGTTTCACCGTCTGTGCTAACCAGGAAATGATCCCAGAAAAGTATAACACTAGATTTACCAGTACCATAGCCTTCGGAGAGGCCCAGATAGTTGAAGATTATGAGCAAAAGAAAGAACTGCTTGTAAGGCTGGGCAACACTCTTGCACCGGAAGTAGAGTTTTCCTGTGATGAAAAGACCGTGGGAAAGACATGTGTAGTGAGGATTAAGGTGGAGCATATTACAGGGAAGAACAAGGTGGTATCTTAAGGAGATTTGAGATCATATTCTGTGATATAATAATATTAAAAAACAGCCTCGCTTTTGGATCATCCAATAGATGATAAGGTACGGAAAAAGGAGGGTATTATAAATGCAGCGAAAAAAGATAAGTATGTCGGTTCCTCAAGATGTTTTGTATGAACTTAATGCACTGTCAACAAGAAGTGAGTCCATTGAGGAGAAATTAAAAATAAATCTAGCTATAGGGTTTTTTGCTTCAAATGACATAAGTGTAGCCAAAGCTGCTCAACTTGCAGGGAAATCTATTTCTGAATTCATGGATATGTTAAAATCAATAAACTTACCGGTTGTAGATTATACAGAAGAAATGCTTGATGATGACCTACAATTCATAAAGGAGCATTCTGCGTTGGGAATAAAAAAAGAGGATCTGCATAACTTAATTGATCATTTAAATGAAACTGACCGAAAAACTGCTCTCGATTTTTTGATGTATTTGGTGGAACGTTCCGGTAAAAAACCATCTGCCTGGGAAGTTATCGATAACGCACCTGCTGATGAAGAGCCACTGACGGAAGAGGAGAAACGTCAATTAGAAAGTAATACAGGGTATGTAACTTGGGAGGAAGGCAGACGTGAGCTCGGCTTACCAAGTGATATTTAAGCGGGAAGCATTAAAATATCTTTCCAAACAAGATGCTTTTATACAAAAACGCATTTACCATGGCATAAAAGGCTTACTAGAGTCCCACCAGAAGGAGATATCAAAAAAATGAGAGGTAGCCAAGACATTTACAGACTGAGAATTGGCAATTATAGAGTATTATTTAAAATTAATCACGTGCAGAAAGTGGTGTATATAGAGGCAGTCGGTATCCGCGGAAGTATTTATGGATAGTGATAAAGATTTTATGGTAAGTGAGATAATGGGATTTTCGTCATTTTAGCAGACTAGATAAAGAATCTAAGCTCCGCTTGCTTTAAGATTAAATTAAGCGGTATATTTATAACAGGGCTGCATTCTCCCCCGCTACATATCCCGAAGACCAGGCCCATTGAAGGTTGAAGCCTCCACAGGCACCATCGATGTCTAAGATTTCACCGCAAAAATACAAGCCTTTGACTAAGGTAGATTCCATTGTAAAGGGATCAACCTGGTCGGTATCCGCACCGCCGGCAGTGACTTGTGCACTGGGCCAAGACTTGGTTCCGGTGATTTTAAATCTCCAATCAGTTAAGATATTGCAAATCTTATTTCTATCGGCATCTGAAAGCTTCCGGACCGGCATTTTTATATCCCTTATTCCGGCCTGCTTTAGCAAAACCGGTATGAGCCGCTTATTGATAAATCCCACCAAACTAAAATTCAAACTCTTTTCAGGCATATGCTTAAACCGTTTTGCCAAAAATCTATCCAGTTCTTTTTGACTCATATGATCAATTACGGAGATTTTTAAAACTGCATCTTTTTTCTTCTTTATCAATTCCCCGGCTTTTCGGCTAATCTGCAGAATAGGCGGTCCTGACACACCATAATTTGCAAAGAGAATATCACCTCTGTCCTTGGCCGAAGTTTTTCCACCTGACAAAACTTCGGCAGTGCCGACAAACTTTACCCCTTCAATTTGCTTAAAGAAATTCCCTTCAAGCTTTAATTGCACCAAGGCTGGAAAAATATCAACAATTCGGTGGCCCAGCTTTGTAGCCAAATCATATCCGTTTCCGTCAGAGCCGGAAGAAGGCATGGCCTTACCGCCGCAGGCCACAATCACCCGATCACCTTCCAAAACCCTTCCGTCTTCAAGTTTCAACGTAAAGCCTATTTTGGTTTTTCTTATTTCTTTTACAAAAGCATTGCAAATAATATTAACACCGGTTCGGTTGAGCTCATAAAGCAGCACATCTAGGACACTTGAAGCCTGATCCGACATTGGAAATACCTTACCTGCCTCCTCCACCCGAGGAGCAATCCCCAGTTTTCCAAAAAACCCCATAGTCTTTGATACATCAAAGGCCGACAGGGCACCATATATAAAATCGGGATTATTACCGTGATAACATTCTACACTTGCGGTAACATTTGTGTAATTGCATCGCCCGTTGCCGGTAGCCAGTATTTTCTTGCCCACTCTGGGATTTCGCTCCAATATGGTTACGTCAGCACCGTTATAACGAGCTGAAAGGGCTGCCATCATGCCCGAGGCACCGCCGCCAACCACAAAGATTTTCAGTGGATATGTTTTAGACATTTCGAATCTCTCCCGTGTGATTAATTCAATGATGCTTCACAGCAAATCGCTGTCCTGTCGAGTGCCCTGGCCTGCACCCCATGTGCTGCCATAGCTATGTAGGTCCCATGTAGGGGCGGTCTTTGACCGCCAGCTGATAGCAGCCATACATAACGATTCAAATATTGTAGGAGTGTGCTTTGCACGACCGTTTATCGTATCATACCAAAAAATGAGTCTAATGTATACTGCGTTTGCCTCTTGTATGGGGCGGTCTTGACCGCCCTTTATGTAGAATAACAACCGTCTTGCTTAAAAGGAGATGCTCTCCATCATTTTCTCTTAGAAGAGTTTCAATACCGAAATAAAATTCAACACATATTAGAATATCACATGGAAGAATGCATTATACAAATGCAAATATTCATCAATGTTTGTAAAAGCATTCCATATTTTAAGCATACTAAATCGAGTAAATCCTACAAAAAATAATAATATTTAATCCCCTCCGATAATATATTTAAATCAACCGCAATATTTAATAGTCCGGCTAGGCTTGATTCTGCAAATGTTAAAGTGTAAATCCCGTTTAGATCAAACCGGATTTTAGACACCGCATTGGGCTTAACTTTAAACTTTACCAACCAGAGAAAAAACCGAAAATCCGATAGCGGTGTTGCCTGTGGCAGGATTTCATTCGTGAAAACCCTGGCTATTTATCCATTCGACTGAAAGAGACTCGGGAAATACTTAACACCAGGGAAAGCTATCTTATAATAGGCCTTACCCGAATTTTTCTGGAACATCCCGGACCATATGGCGGATGCTGGCCTCAGGTGTTGGAAATAATAATACTGTAAAAAACCTTATTTTGGAGCCGAGAAATGGGCTTTTTTGTTAACAGAAAAAATATCATTCTACTTGACTTAAACAAATAATAATAAAAAGCTAAAGCAAAAGACCAAAATTTACAAATACTCATTGACAGCGTAAAATAATAATAGTATAATAAAATACAAACAGGTGGTGAAAATATGGGTAAAGTAGAAATAGATGAGCTAAAAAGTTTATTACGGGTAAAAACGGTGATTCCATCACCATAAAACTGGAGCGCTTCGGCGGTGGGTGAGGCGGCTGCACATATTTGCCTGCCGTGTATGTAGGCGCGCCTCAGGATACAAGCGAATATATACTTGCGAAGTTGACGGGATAAAAGTATATATCAGCCCCTTTGTCAGCCGGGAAAACGACCTTAAGGTGAGCACATCGAGTTTTGCCTTTTTTAAAGGTTTGGCAGTAGTCCGATATCCTAAGGGCTAAACCCTTCGATGTTCCTTGTAAAGCTGGATGAATTTCAAAATAAAGCTGAACTCCTCGGCACTGCAGTCAGATAAAAGTTCCAGAGCAGATCGCACTTTGGCATCCTTTAACAGCTCCCGGACTTCGGGGTTCATCGGTTTAAGGATCGACGAAATCTCATCATCTTCTGAGACAAAAAAGCAAGGTGAAAGTGACAGTGCGCCAGCGATTTTCTCTAAGGTTTTAATGGATGGCTCCACTTTGCCGCTCTCTATCTGACCGATAAGGCCCGTGGAGACTCCGGCCTTTTTAGCGAGCTCTGCTTGGGTAATTTTCCGCTCACAACGAATCCTTTTTAGCTTATAACCTACGAAACTTGTAGTGGGCATCAAGCTTTCGGATTTTACACCCAAAGCTTTGGCGATATTTTTCAGTGTGGACAGAGCGGGCATTACCTTTTCGTTTTCGATTTGACAAAGATAGCTGGCGGAAATACCCACTTTTTCAGCTAGTTCCGCCAGAGAAAGGTTTTTCTCCTGCCTAAGAAGTGCAATCTTTGTACCAAGCCCTACGGTACCGGAGCCGTTAGTGGAAATAAGGCCCTCCCGGGATATGTTGAGAGCCTGAGAAAGTTTATCGATTGTTTCCAAAGAAGGCTGCTTCTTTCCAAGTTCAATTTCGCTGAGATAAGATACTGAAAGATCGGCTCTATGTGCCAATTCCTGCAATGTCATATTACGCTTTTGACGAAGGTCCCGGATGAGTTTGTTATCTATCATTAAAATTACATCCTTTCATACTGGAATTAAGATTTAACTAAAATCTGAAAGAAAGTTTTTCGCAAAATATAGTTATACTATAATGTAAGTATAGTATAATCACAAAAACAGGTCAAGAAAAATAAAAAGATTTTAACAAGAGGAGGACAAAAAAATGAAACCATTTACCATTACTGATGATAACTTTCAGCAGGAAGTAATTGAGGCTGAAGGTAAGGTGCTCGTAGATTTTTGGGCACCTTGGTGCGGACCCTGCCGCATGATGGGCCCGGTCATTGACGAGATTGCCGCTGAATATGGGTCTGAACTGAAAGTAGGAAAGCTCAATGTAGATGAGAACCCCAACACCGCATCCAAATACGGAATTATGAGCATTCCCACCCTACTGATATTTGAGAATGGCGAAGTTGTAAATAAAATGATGGGCTTTAGACCAAAGAAAGACTTATTGGCCGAAATCGGCTTATAAAGACTAAGTAGGAACATATAATAGTTCAAAAAAGCTGTTCCACAAAGTTTAGGGAACAGCTTTTTTGTGGTTTGTGGTTTAACAGGCTGAATTTATATCCAAATACAGGGAACTTTTTCTAAAGTTTTACCGTCTATATTAGTAGGGCATTGGGCAAGGGGGCAGGTATAATGAATATTTTAAGTTTTGATTTCATGCAGCGGGCCTTTGCTGCCGGGATAATTACAGCCCTGCTTGCTTCTGTTATGGGCGTTTTTATTGTACTGAGGCGCATGTCCTTGGTAGGTGACAGCCTCCCATGCAGCCCTGGCCGGGGTAGCCGGTGGCATGCTATTTGGGATTTATCCATTTTACGGTGCTTTAATTTTCACGGGTGCCGCAGCTGTCTTCATTGAACTTATAAGGTCTGCTTTTAAAAAATATTCGGAAGTAGCCCTGGCAGTGGTCATGTCCGGTGGGATGGGTCTTGCGGTGGTGCTCATAAGCCTTGGAAAATCCTTTAATGCGGATCTGATGTCCTATTTATTTGGGAGCTTGGTTGCCGTATCTCCCAAGATCTTATAATTATTTCAATAGTAGGTTTTTTCATAATGATTTCTATGATACTATTATATAGAGAGCTTTTTTCCGTTATAATAACAGGTCTTTACACATCTTTCATATTTGATTTGGCTTCGGAGGGACCATGGTTTTAATAGCTTCGACAATTTTGATGATCGTAATTTCGATAAAAGGGGGCCTTAAGCCGATGGATGCAGAAAAACTCTTGAAAAAACAGCAGTTGAAGGTAACTCCCCAGCGCAAGGCAATCATCAACGTACTGCGCAGCACCAACACAGTTTTAAGTGCACAGGAGATTTTTGCGGAGGTTATCAAAACATTGCCGAGTATCAATTTTTCAACCATTTATCGAAACCTTGATATACTGCTGGCAAGAGACATTTTGTGCCGAATAACCCCGGAAAGCGGCGGAGTACTTTTCGGACTTCGTCGGGAGGAAGGCCACCATCATCATGTGATTTGTAAAAAATGCGGGGCTTCGATTCCGTTGGACTACTGCCCTATGGAAGATATAAAAAAAGAACTTGGCAAGAGGGGATTTACACCTACAGACCATCGATTTGAGATTTATGGCTACTGTGACCGATGTAATAAAGGAGGCGTGTGACCGTGAATCTACTTAGAAAAAAACTGTTTGTTATTCTGCTGATCATGCTTTTCATCCTTGCCGGATGCAGCAGAACAAATGGCAGTAAGTCAATAGAAACAAAACCCTCGGATACCCCCGGTGAAGTAACAGCCCCCGGTAACGAGAAGGAACCGGAACATGAGACAGAGGAACCCCACACAAAAAATGAAACTGATCAAAACGGTGAACCTCTGGCTGACAATGGTGAAGATGAGACCATCTTCGAAGTGAAGGATTCAAAACAAATAAATGGATGGAAACAACTGACACTTAAAGATTATGCCTATACCACAGAAGATTGGGACTCGTACTCTTATCGTGATGACAGTCCATTGATATCTTACTCCGTACATTTTCCTGGCAACTGGGATATTGAGTACAGTGTTTTCAATAACGAAAAAGGAGAAAAGGTAGCCGAACTTTTTCCACCTATAATGATGACAGAGAGTCAAAGCTTACTTGACAATTGGGAAGCAAACAAAGAATGTGAACTTATATCCAAGGAAGACATCAAGGTGGGAGATTTGACCGGGGTGAGGATTGTAGTTAAGGCGTATCCCTATGGAGGGGATATAGAAAAGTGGTATCCCCATACATACTACCTGACTGATGGCAAGCGAGTCTTTGCCATGAGCTTTTACGCGCTGGAGCTTAGTGTGGAAAAACAAAAAATGTTTGACGGGATCATCGAAAGTTTTAGCTTTTTGGACTGAAAGCATGATTTAACAAAATCAAACTAGCGGAGCATGATATAGCTCCGCATTTTTTGTTACTGTAAAAAGCCAAATTTGCCTAAAAAGTATGCCTTGACCCTCAAAATAGACATAGATATGGCGGTATGTTTTAAGAAAATAATAATCTCCCCCTGCTTAATATAGATAGTATAAAATAATTCCCCGAAAGAAGGAGTTTTTTGGCAGATGTTGAATATAGATACAAGATAAAAAATCGCAATATTTAGCAAAATCATGCAGTTACGATTTCGATATATTAGTTCTGGAGGTAATTTAATGAGGATAGAAATAAAAATTTTATAGTTAAGAACCCTTTGTTAATTCTATTGAATACAATTATGCAATCTAAACCAACTATGGAGGGGTAGTGTTTAGAAGTTATTAGCAAGTATAAATTGAATTATAAACAATATAAATAAACAATGGAGGGAAACATACTTGAGACAACGAATTTACTTTATACCTGGAAGCGGAGAAGTTTTAACATTGCCGATTCACTATAACCATATCGTCCAAGCGATGATTTATAATTCATTAGATGATGAAATAGCGTTTTTTTTACATGAAAAAGGCTTTGTACATGAGAAAAGAAAATTTAAAATGTTTGCTTTTTCTAGGCTTATGGGCAACTATAACCTAGATAAAAAAGCGGGAACAATCAGCTTCAAGGGACCGGTATCACTAGTCGTAACATCCCCTTATAACGGTTTTTGTAATTCCCTTGCTAACTGCTTGTTATTAAGGTCAAATGTCAGGCTAGGTACTACACAAATGAAAGTAACTGATATTACATTGGAAAAAGACTTAGTCGATTCTGAAAAAATAAAAATACGCACATTGTCCCCCGTTGTTGTTTACAGCACCTTGCTTAGACCGGACGGTAGAAAATACACCTGCTATTTTGAACCCGGGGAAAAAGACTTCGATGAAATAATGGAAAATAACCTTAGAAAAAAATATACAGCCTTTCATGAAGCTGACCCACCAACCGGAAAGGTATCAATAACACCACTCAGACAGCCTAAGTTTGCAATAATATATTATAAAAACATAGTGATAAAGGGCTATTCAGGAACATTTATACTATCAGGCCCTGCCCCGCTATTGCAAATAGCAGTGGAAAGCGGGCTCGGGAGTAAAAACAGCCAGGGATTTGGATGCGTTAGGATTATAAAGTGATAAAGAAGGGCAAAGCCCTTCTTTATCTGAATCCTTATAGGTAGACTATAGTAAAATAAAAAACATGCATATAAAAACATTTATATTCCTGATAGGTATCTCCTAATTTTATTATACATTAATTGCGTTACAATTAATAGATGGTTTATAAAATTACAGAAAACTATCTCAATTCACTTGACTTTAATAACTTTTTATTATAAGATATAGACGATATAACATACATATTTAAACTAAGGAAAGTAATAGCGACTGAAGTTATGTAGCATTAGTAGCTCGCAGGCATGGCATATCACCTAAAACCATTTATGGATGCGAAAAACCAAAAATAGGATCAACAAATCTGTTACCCAAAAACGAGCAAAACACGCACTGAAATAATCAACCTGACTGAAATCTATTAATAAAACTTAAAGTTGTAAGAACACCCTTTTGCTATTAGTTATCCATGTTTTATATAGGTTAAGCCTTGCAGCAGTTGTTTTTTATAGAAAGCATAACGCTTTGTTGCATTAATCTAATATGTAAAAAATAATTCAATAGCTTTAAGAGTTTATAATCCTTTAGAAAGTTCGTTATCTAGGTTTTGTAAATATAACATGAAAGGTGGTGTAATATTGCTAATCGAGGATTTGATAAGATTAGGAAGCTTATATTTAAAAAGCAAAATACCTCCAAGTGCAGTAATTCGGCAAATAACTGATGTCATGAATCCCATGACCAAAAACTTCTGGAAAAATGTTTGGGTTATAGAAGTGTTGGACGACAAAATAAAGACACGCTGCGAAAGCTGGGGTTCTCAAAAAAATGGTGAGTTTAGTCCCGACTATGAGAAAGTCGTTGCAGCACCCATTAACATTCCAGCAGGCGGTAACAAAATTCTTGCCCAAGGATTTTATCCGATGATGACATATCCTCTTTTCGATAAACATTTCACATCATTTATAGAAGGGCCTTCTGAGGTGGAAAAGTTTCTTAAAGATCGATTCATTAGAACTGAAACA
>CAZFME010000053.1:0-14345 GCA_964520055.1 uncultured Clostridia bacterium | reverse complement strand
TTTTAGTAAACACAGGAGGCATATGCTGGACTATAACAATCCCTGGCACATTTTTTGGCAGAGATTTTAGTATTGTAAGTATAGCCTCTGTCCCACCAGTAGAAGCACCTATCGCAATCAGTTTGTTTCTCCAATTGGGCTTTACACGGCTTATTACTTTTGATGATTCTTTTTTCCATTGTGAAAGGTTTGCCGTTGAGGCAATCTTAATCTTTATTATTAGCTCATTTATATAACTTTCAATGCTTTTTCCGGCTTCCATGTCCGGCTTAGTCACAAAATCAACTGCCCCTGCATTTAAGGCATCAAAAATACTTTCACTTACTGAGCTTATCACAATAACAGGCAGAGGATACTGTGGCATGAGCTTTTGCAAGAACTCTATCCCGCTCATTCTCGGCATTTCCACGTCAAGTGTCATAACATCAGGTTCATATTCAATGATCTTATCACGGGCATCATACGGATTTGTCGCAGTGGCAACTACTTCAATACTTGGATCAGCTGAAATTCCTTTGGATAAAAGCTCTCTATATACAATTGAATCATCGACAATAAGGACCTTAATTTTCTTCTTAATCTTCATTTGCTTTATTCCTTTCGATAAATTGCAGGCATAACATACTTGAATTCTGTTTCTTCCCATTTTAGGGTCTCGGAGTGCCCAATAAACAGGTACCCACCAGACTCAATAAAATCGTAAAATTTGCCTACTAATTCCTTTTTCGTTTTTAGATCGAAATATATCATTACATTTCTGCAGAATATAACATGAAACTTCTTTTTGAACGGGAAACTGGGGGTCATCAGGTTAAAGGACCTGAAAATAACTTCATTTTTAATCTTATCAACAATAACACTTTTTTCTTTATCTATTTTGGTAAAATAATTTATTCTCCAGTTAAATGGAAGTGATTTAATATCATTATTCCTATACTCTCCTTTTTTCGCAGCATCAAGCACCTTGCCGGAAATATCGGTAGCCAAGACCCTTGTATCCCATAATGGTTTTTTAGATCCGAAATAATCCTGCATAATCATTGCCAGGGTATATGCTTCCTCTCCTGTAGAACATCCTGCACTCCATATACGCAAATCTTTATTCTTAACTGTACTTGCAAGATAAGGTAAGACATTATCCCTGAAATAATAAAAATGGTCAGGCTCCCGCATAAAAAAAGTATGATTGGTAGTGATTTTATCAACTAAAGTTGCCACAGCATCTCCCGTCTTATCGGAGGCAACATGATTATAGTATTCTGAAAAGCTGCTAAAATTTTGTTGCAGTATGGTATTTTGAAGTCTTCCAACGACAAGTGATCTTTTCTTATTCCCTAGTTTTATTCCATAGTTTTTCAATATGTAATCTGTTAAAATCCCGTATTCTTTATCTGTTATATTAACCATTTTACACCTCTTGTTAAAAACTGTTCCCTATGCAAAAAGGGTCTTAACTTACTCTATCAAACTCGTTTATTTTTTAATAATGCTCTAGTAATGCTACCATAATTTTCAATAAAATTCAATCCAGCTATAGTCTGTATGGACTTTCGTCTCTAGTTATTGCTCGTACTGCTGCGCTTACAACAAAAAGAACGTTATTATCTACATTCAATAAATTAAAGCCACCTGACATATTCATGTATCAGATGGCTTTTAGCGCAAACAAAAAAAGCCCTTTTGGGCTTAAATATCTTTTTTTATGGTGCGGAAGGCGGGATTTGAACCCGCATGTCCTTGCGAACACTACCCCCTCAAAGTAGCGTGTCTGCCGATTCCACCACTTCCGCATTTAACCTTATGCCACATTAAGTTTAAGGATTTCTTCATTAAACTTATATAACCATGAGATAGCTCCGGCATAAACTGCGCGTCTGCCAGTTCCGCCATCCCCGCATTGTGACATTAATTATTATATATGTTAATTGTATTTGTGTCAATAATATTTAAGTTTGAGTTTTAAACTTTTGTCAAAAACTTGAGTATGAAGTATATAATAGTAATCACACCAAAAATGGTGAGCAATGGAGGTAAGAGCAACTGAAATGCCGCTATTATCATGGCTATGATATCCTTTATGTCAAAATCGTCATTTTTAAGTGAATTCATTGATTAACCCACCACTCACTTATATTATTAAAAAGGTTTATCGGGTCTGGTTTAACGCCTTTTAACCTATTATTTAAAGCAAGGAGTTTATTGGGACTGTATAAGAACAAATACGGCAAGTCCTGATTTATAACTTCTTGGGCTTTATACAGAAGTTCCTTTCTGCCTTCATCGTTCGCCTGAGCTCGAATCAAGATGTCATCAAGCTCAGAGTTTGAATATGATACAAAATTATATCCTTTTTTGATTTCGCTACTAGCGAACATAAACCTCAAATCAGGATTAGGTGCAAGTTTCCATCCCATAATGGCGGTATCATACTTTTTGCTCATAACCTTACTTTTTAACTCATCCCAAGTTGCATTTACCAGTCTAACAGAAATACCCAAATCTTTTAAATCCTTTTCTATATGGGATGCCGCTTGGTAACGGGCTACATTGTCAGTGTTGACCAGTAATTCAAATTCCAGTTTATATTTCTTGTTACCGATGGTTTTTTCTAAAATCCCATCATCGTCTTCATCTTTCCAGCCGGCTTCTTCCAGTCTCTGGGCTGCCATTTTTTTGTTATGTGTTATATGCTGTATTTGAGAATTAAAAGCCCATGAATATGGCAAAATAGGACCGTCGATTACTAGCCCCCGACCTATAGTGGTGTCCTGCAAAATTCTGTTGCGATCAATTCCCATGAGTATAACCTGTCGTACTTTGATATCACTCAATATGGGATTGGTTAAATTCACCGCGACAAATTCGAAGTATCTTGAAGGATACTGAAGTAAATATACATCCTCAATTTCATGAAATACGTTCCAATCCTCGGGTTCAATAGTAATGATATCGATAGCTCGATTTTTAAACGCTTCTTTTACTGATGTGTTGTCAGGGTAGGTTCTAATATTTATTTTTTCGATATATGGTTTCTCGCCGAAATAGTCATCATTTCTCTGTAAACTGACCAAATCACTTGCTTTACCCATAACTTTAAAGGGGCCTGTGCCGATAAATTCGGAAACTGTTTGTTCCATGTTTTTCTTTACTTTGGATGCTTCAATAAATGACGTCGGAAGAATTCCGCGATTCATTTTGTATAAAAAATCGGCATCAGGTTTATATAAGAAAATGGTAAAGGTTTTTTCATCTAAGGCTTCATAGCTTTGAATGTTGTCGAATTCAGGAAATCCAAGTTCATCATCTTTCTGCTTGCGCTTTTTAAGTTCAAGAATTTTATCAAAGGTAGCTTTGACATCCGCCGAGGTAAAAGTTTCTCCATTGTGCCATTTCACATCTGTTCTGAGATTAATGGTGTATGTCCTACCGTCATCGTCAATTTGCCAGCTCTCAGCAAGTGCCGGTTTCACCATACCTTGACCGTCGATTTTGACAAGCCCTTCGTAAATAAGACTTAGAATTGCTTTTGTCTCATCATCATTTGCCATTAAGGGATCAAGGTTCAGTGTGGACGTGGTGGCAAGATTTATCTTACCACCACTTTGAGGAGAACCGGAGTTTTCTTGTTCCACTGATTTTTTGTGTTCAATGGGATTTAAAGATACATTAGAGCAGGCTGTATTTAAAAAACATAATACAAGCAGTAATACTACTGTAAATTTCTTTTTCATAACGGCCTCCGAATCTTCCTGGGGAAATTTATGTGAAAGGTCACGAATCCTCAGATAAACTTTGCCCGTTGAAACTTAGAAGCTAATTGCCATGACAACATCTTTCTAAAATTATATAACACCTTACATTGCGGGTCAAATTCCAATAAATATCAATTAATTGCCTTCTGCTTGCTTGGGTCTTTCATTTTTGTTAATATATACTAAAAATATTGAGAGGTGCAAAAATGGAGAAAACCTTCGTAATGATTAAACCCGACGGAATCCGGCGCGGTCTAGCAGGTAACATCATCCAAAGGTATGAGCAAAAAGGTTTAAAAATCATCGCCGCAAGCCTTATGAAAGTTTCAGAAGAATTGGCCCAAAAACACTATACCGAACATGTTTCAAAGACTTTTTTCCCAGAGCTGATTGCTTATATCACATCGGGTCCTGTCATGGCAATGGTTCTGGAAGGCCCTAATGCAATAAAACTGGCCAGACTGATTAACGGAGCTACCAGGATAGAAGAGGCTACACCGGGTACGATTCGCGGTGACTTTGCTACCTCCACCACCGAAAATCTTGTCCATGCTTCGGATAGCCTGGAAAGTGCAGAACGTGAAATAGCACTTTGGTTTCCTCATCTGTGATAAATTACTTCATTTTTTTGAGTTTGGGGTTATCTTTTAATCCAGGAATCCGACCTCTTTTGGCTACCGGTGTTCCATCAACCATTTTTAAGTCCAAAGTCATATCTATGGGAGTAGACCCAGATATATAACTTCCAATTCCAAAGGCATCGGCTCCGGCTTCAATGAGTATCTTTATCCTTTCGGGCGTAAGGCCCCCTGATATAAATATTTTTACGTAATCATAACCCTTTTGATCCAGACGCTTTCTAATCTCATACACCAATTCAGGTGTTACCCCCCCTCGCTCACTAGGGGTATCAAGTCTTACACCCTCCAAGTCCTGCCCTAGGGCTTTGGCTACGTTAAGAGACTCTTCAGCCTCATCTTTGAAGGTGTCTACTAGGATTATCCTTGGGGAATCGGGTGGCATTACCTCATCATAAGCTTTGGCAACTGTTACAGTATCTCCTGCCATTATAATGGCAGCATGAGGAATGGTTCCAGACGGCTCTCTGCCCATAAGTTTAGCTGCCAGAATACAACTGGCATTGTTAGCACCGCCTATCACGGCTGCTCTTTCCATAACCGGCGCCACAGCAGGATGCACATGCCTTGCTCCGAAACATATATACGCCCTTTCTCCGGCTGCTTCCCGACATTGACGTGCCGCTGTCGCCCAAGCGCTGGGATGAGCCATCATCCCAAGCAGAACTGTTTCATATATACCGAATTCCTCATAAGCACCTTTTATTCTCATAACCGTATCTTTAGGTTCAAAAGTCTCACCTTCGGGAAGCGCGTATATTTCAACGGCCTTATCTCGCAAAAGGCTCAACACTTCTTTTGCACCACACATTACACCAGATTTTCGTGGAAATACTTCAGCTACTACTTCTTTCTTTGAAATGCCCATATGGCGTAAAATTTCCATGGTTTTAATAAAATATATATCCGTTGTCATCCCGGCAAGTATTTCATCATGATTGGCAGAAAATAAACGCCTCTCCGGATCAACTTTGATGTTTTGCACATCGTTTAATGATTTGATTTCCTCCATCAAACAAACCTCTCTCTCAATGTTTTATATATTTCATAATTACTGCAACTATACCCGCAGCGGTTAGCGGGCCTATGGGAACACCTTTAAAAAACGTTATCCCTATAAGAGAACCTAAAATTATTCCGACAACTACTGAAGGGTCTCCCCGTATTAAATCGGTCCCTCGACCGGAAAGAATTACTGTGATAACACCTGCCAACAGTGCTACAACTGCTGAAGGGCTCTTTAAAACTTCATTTACATCCTTCATAGTAATCTTACCCGTTGCAAAAGGAGCAATGATTCCCATTGTTAAAATGATTATACCCCATTTCAAGGCATTTTTGTCAAGGAAAATCAGCACTTGTTTTAAATTGGTAAGCTTTAAACCAAGAATTACAGTAGCAGCTAAAGCCAGGGAGTTGTTCCGTGATAGTACTCCCAATACAAGTATTATTAAAATAGCCAAAATACCCTGATCCATAAACGTATTCACCTCACAACTTATAAAGTCGTTTGTACCATTTATAGGATTTTTTAACTCTAGTCACGAAATTTCTCGTTTCCGGAAAGGGAATTTCTGCTTCTTGTTTTTGCTCCAGTCGGCCTTTTTGTATCCATTTTGCCACATTTCCCCGACCGCCGTTATATGCCGCCAGTGCTAGAGTAATATTGCCGTTAAACTCATCAAGTAATGAAGCAAGATACCAAGCTCCGATCCTGATATTAAGATCCGGGTTTTGAAGGTCCTCTACCTTAATATTTTTTATCTCCATTTTTTCTGCAGCCCAAAGGGCTGTTTTAGGCATAAGCTGCATAAGCCCTATGGCCCCCTGTTTTGAAACAACTTTGGGTGAAAAATTACTTTCCACCTTTATAACCGATATGACAAGGTAGGGGTCTACCCCGTGTTCTACAGAATATCGAACAATGGATTCTTCGTATCTCAAGGGGTAAATATACCGCATAAACCACGATAAGTTGTTGTATAGTGCGAAAATGCCTAGGACTATTATTGCTGTTGCTGCGATTTTTTTAGCCACGGTTATGAGAATTCCCTCCATATTTTATCTATCTGAATCTTGGTAATTTCTATACTTCGACTGTTGTCTATCACCCTATGTGCGTACTTTATTTTTTCTTTTAGGGGCATTTGAGATCTTATCCTGTCCATGGCTTGTTTTTTATCGAGGGTTTTTTCCCTAGCCATCAATCTTTCCAGCTGAGTTTTTTCATCAACTGCCACCAACCATACTTCATCCACCATTTCAGTTAGACCCAGCTCCAAAAGCAGTGCCACATCAAGGACTACCACTTTTTCTCCGGCTTTTTTATAATACTCCAGCTGCTTTTTTATTTCCTCCAAAATTTTCGGGTGTGTAAAGCTATTGAGCACTTCCAGTTGTTTTTTATCAGCAAATACAATATTAGCCAGTTTTTTTCTGTCAATATCTTTTTTATCATTTAATATTTGTTCGCCAAAATGATTGACCGTTCTAGCCCACGCAGGCTTTCCCGGCAGCATCGTTTTTTTTGCTATTTCATCCGCATCTATTATAACAGCCCCTTTATCCTTAAGCAATAAAGAAACCGTGCTTTTCCCACTAGCTATACCACCTGTTAGACCTACTACAAGCAATAATCATCCCCCCATTACAGCTCTTCCCAAGTATATCCTTGCATAAAATCTACCACAAGTGGCACCTTTAAAAGAATAGCATTTTCCATGTCTTGTTTGAGTATTTGTTTTACGATGGAAAGCTCATCTTCGGGCACGTCCAAAATAATCTCATCATGGACCTGTAGCAAAATCTTAGCCTTAAGGTTGTTCTGTTTTAAGTGATTATATACTTTCACCATTGCCACTTTGATAATATCCGCCGCACTGCCTTGAATGGGCGTATTCATGGCGGTGCGCTCGGCAAAAGAACGAAGATGATAATTCCTACTATTGATATCAGGGATATATCGCCGGCGATTGAGCAATGTTGTCACATACCCTGAGAGTTTGGTCGACCGGATGGTTTCCCTTACATAATCTCTCACACCAGGATATCGCTCAAAATAAGCATCTATGTATTCCTGTGCTTCTTGGTTCGATATGCCCAGCCCTTGAGCCAGGCCATAGTCGCTGATTCCATAGACTATACCAAAATTTACAGCCTTAGCCCTATCTCTCAGTAATGGTGTCACTTCTTCCGGTAAGACTCCGAAAACCTCACTGGCCGTGCGGGTATGGATATCCTCCCCCTTAATAAAAGCTTCTATCAGGCCCGGATCTTGAGAAATATGTGCCAAGACCCTAAGTTCTATCTGAGAATAGTCTCCGGATAAAAGTACATGCCCGGGACCGTCGGCGGTAAAAACTCCACGAATATGCCTACCCTCTTCGGTTTTTACCGGTATGTTCTGCAGATTCGGCTCTGTGCTGCTGATACGCCCGGTAGATGTCACTGTCTGGTTAAAACTAGTATAAATTCTCTCTGTGTTTTTATCCACTAATGCTAACAACCCATCAGCATAGGTAGATTTCATTTTCATTAAAGAACGGTATTCCAAAATATTTTCTACAATGGGATGAGCTGCCCTCAACTTTTCAAGAACTTCGGCATCGGTGGAGTAGCCCGTTTTGGTTCTTTTGATGACCGGCAGTGAAAGCCTCTCAAATAGTATTTCACCCAGTTGTTTAGGTGAGTTTATATTAAATTCTGTGTCTGCTAGATCGTATATATCTTTTGTTAGTTCAATAAGTTTTTTCCCAAACTTAACAGATAGCTCTTGGAGTTTATCAGGATTTACCCTTATCCCTGCATGTTCCATGTCTGATAAAACTACACTGAATGGCATTTCCACATCGTAAAACAGGCTGTGCATTTCATAGTCGTTTATTCTGTCATCCATTGCCTTTTTCAAGGCAAACAGATATGTGGTTTTTTCACCCAAACCGGTTGTATCGGTAAGTGCTATCCCTAAATATTCCATAACCAGTATTGATACGTCATAACGGGGTTTTGACGGTTCCAGAAGGTAAGCTGCCAGCATAGTGTCAAACTGACAATTAAAATCTATACCCAACTGTTTTAAAACATTTCTCATGTATTTACCGTCATGGGTTATTTTATATATGGCCGAGTCCTCCAGTATCGGCTTAAAATAGGACCTAATATAATCATCTTTTAATAAACCGGGACCTATGAAATAGCTTTTATCTTGGGTAGAAAGGTATATACCCTTTATCTTATATGATATCAAGTCTTTTGTTTCAACATCGGCAAGCACCGCCACATGTTTTATGGTTAGAATCTTTTGCACTAACTTCTGAAGTGTGTCAGTATTTTTAATGTTTACCGTCAGCTTAGCTTCCGATTCTTCTGTATCCATAGGCCTCTGAAATCGCTCAATCAAGCTATAAAACTCTAACTCTCTGAATAAATTTATTAATTTATCATAATCCGGTTCTCGGAAAACAATCTCATCAGGGTTAAATTCCAAAGACATATCTCTTACGATGGTGGCTAGGTACTTACTGATTTTGGCTTGTTCAGAATAATTTTCAAGATTTTCTCTAAGCTTGCCTTTGAGTTTATTAATGTTTTTTAAAACGTTATCCACTGTGCCAAACTCTTGGATTAGCTTTGCAGCTGTTTTTTCACCTATACCCGGCACTCCGGGGATATTATCAGATTTATCCCCCATCAAACCTTTCATTTCAGCTACAGCCTCTGGAAAAATACCGTACCTATCTTTGACCTTTGCTAAGTCATATACATCCATCTCAGAAATACCTTTTTTTGTAAGCATGACATTTGTATTTGCAGAGACCAACTGTAAGGCATCCTTATCTCCGGTAACTATTAAGGAAAAAATCCCCGCCTCTTCCCCTTTTTTTGAAAGGGTTCCTAGAATGTCATCAGCTTCAAATCCATCGATTTCAGTAAAATCAATGTGAAGGGCTTTTAGTATCTCTTTCAAGATATCGAATTGCCCTATTAATTCATCGGGAGTCTTTGACCGTGTAGCCTTGTACGCTACATATTCTTTGTGCCGAAATGTGGGGCCTTTCTTATCAAAGGCTACCGTTATGTAATCGGGCTTTTCCTCCTGCAAAATCCTAAACAACATGTTAAGGAAACCATACACCGCATTGGTGTGCACTCCCTTGGAAGTTCGAAGGGGTGGCAGTGCATGGAAAGCCCTGTGCAATAAACTGTTCCCGTCGATTAATAGCATTTTTCTCATATTCTTCAACTCCTGTCTTACTATTATTTCACCAAAAAATATTAAAAACCTGCAAAGAATTAAAAAAAATCCCTAAATCTTTAGGGATTTAGAGCTGGTTTTTCTTTTTTCGATTTGTAAAACCTTTTATAATCAGGAATAAAACACCCACTATTATTGCTATTGGCAGCAAGGCTCCTATGACCTCTGCTAAAGATGCCAACATGTTTAGTGAAAGGTTTATTGCTGCAATGAAACCCTGCTTACCTCTTCGTGACAATTCTTGTAAAGTAACTGTGCCAAGTTTTTCTTTTGAGGGTTCCTGTTCAATTAAGCTCAAATTAACCAAGGACATTTCAACCATTTTATCCCATGCTGATAGTTGACCTGTCAACACATCAATATCTGTTCTGACCCGATTGAGTTCGTTTTCTATTCGCAGTACCTCATCGACATTTTTCGCCATGTTCAATATCTCAAGTAGTCTTTGTTCCTGCTGCACAAGATTGCGGACCCGAGCATCTGTGTCATAATAAGCATCTGTGATGTTCTCCCCGCCCAAGCGCTGATTGCTGACTCTTCCCATGGCTTTGAACCTATCCAGGGCATTAGTAAGCTGCACCTGGGGTATTCTCAAAGTCATATAAGCCCTTCGCGATAAGTCAGCGGATTTTGACCCCTCAATTCGGCTATTTTCAATATAGCCTCCTAAGTCATCTACTAGATTAATTATTTCATCTACTTTTTCATCAAACTTCTCCACATATATGGACATATCAGCATTTTTTATGATTTTTTGAACCCTTTCCTCAGTAGAAATGGCCTTTTGACTCTGTCTCGCCATGTTCATGTCCTTGACTCCGTCAAAACTTTCACTTTCAACCTGATCCTGGGTAGGCATCCCAGCCCCGCTCGTCATCATAGGGGACTCGGCAGCCGGTGCCGATTCATAAGCTGCTTCATCGTTTACACTCTTAGTGGCATAATTCATGTTAAAGATCCCCAAATTATAGACGGTGACCACGAATATTCCTATAAAAAGCACACTCATCACCGCAATGAATGCCCTCTTGTTATGATAATAAGAATTTGATATAAATGCCAGAATATCCCTTATAAGGCTTACCAAACGCGGTGATTTATTAACTGGCTTTTGCTGAGCAATGCTTTTTATTTTTCCCATAAGGCTCGGCGAAAAATCCAACGGTAATTCAACTTGTCCTAAAGAATTAGCCGTTTTTAGTATCTGTTTAAGTTCTTTTACTTCTTGCCAACAATCAGGGCAAACTTCCATGTGTCTATCAAGAATAGCTTTTTCTTCAGTAGTCACCAGGCCTTCGACATATTTGTCAATTAAATCTTCGTAGGTTTTGCATGCCACGTCGTCTCCCCCCTTTATATCAATTTAGACGTCATTTACTGAAAAAAGTTCCGGATCTTTGAGCTTTTCTTTTAAGGCCCGTCGACCCCTGCATAATCGGGATTTAATAGTTCCAAGGGAGCATGTCATTATATCGCTTATTTCAGTATAACTAAAACCTTGAATATCTCTTAATATCACACACATTCGCTGTTCTTCCGGTAAAGTATTGATTGCTTTCATAAGAGCTTGTTTCAGCTCTTGTTTTTCTACAAACTCTTCCGGCAATTCGGTATGAGAGCCAAACTTTATTTCACTGCTAATGGCCATTTCCTCTTTTATAGGAAGCGTATCCTCTCTTTTCTTCCTTAAAAAGTCTATACATGTATTTACCGCAATACGATAGAGCCATGTGGAAAAACTCGAATTTTCCCTAAAACCATGAAGGGAGGTAAATACTTTTATAAATATCTCTTGGGTTATATCCATAGCATCTTCTGCATTGTTAAAAAATCGATAAACCGTATTATATACTTTCTTTTCATATCCGGAGATAAGATCTTCAAAAGCTAAAAGATCGCCCCTCTTCGCCCGGCGTATGAGGTCTTTTTCCACGTTCAATTTATACCCTCCCCTCACTTATACTCTTACATATTCGACTTAAGTGCCGATAATTCCTTCAAAAAAAATTGCCGGAATTTACCGACTGAAAACTTGAAAAACTTCGTTACTTAGCCTTACAAATAAGTAAATGTTACGCGGAATAAAAAAACTCTTGATTTTTAGATCAAACGATGGTACTCTATATATCATAGACATGTATTCACATGATATGGACAAGAGGGGGTGTTTTTTGAATTAACTGTTAATTCCCATTTTTTTGTTTAAGTATGAAGATTATTTAAAGGGGGAAAACAAGTGAATTTGAAAGGGATCAGGAAAATATTCTTTATTTCTATGACTGTTTTGTTGATAACATTACTCATGTTATCAGGATGTGGCAACAAACCGGTCGAAACGGGAAACGAAAGTGATGATGGACAGCAGCAAGCTTCGGAGGAAGATATTATTAGAATCGGCGTATATGAGCCTATGACCGGTGCCAGTGCCGCTGGTGGTCAAATGACGGTAGAAGGAATTGAGCTGGCAAAGGAAATGTATCCCGAAGTACTGGGAAAGGAAATCAAGCTGTTCATAGTAGACAACAAAACAGATAAGACTGAATCTGCCAATGCGGTAGCGCGTCTGATTGAAAAAGATAAGGTCAGTGTGATAATCGGTTCCTACGGTAGTTCCAACTCTATGGCAGGTGGACAAGTTGCAAAGGAGAAAAATGTTCCGGTAATCGGATGTTCACCCACAAATCCTCTTGTAACACTGGACAATGATTATTATTTCAGGGTATGTTTCATAGACCCGTTCCAGGGTAAGGTTATGGCCAAATACGCATTCAATACGCTAAAGGCCAAAAAGGCTGCCATAATAATGGACATGGCAAATGATTATTCAGTAGGGCTTTCCAACTTCTTTAAACAGGCTTTCGTTGAACTAACCGGTGATAAGGACGCCATTGTTGCCGAAACAAAATACAAGACAAATGACCAGGATTTTTCCGCACAGCTCACTACAATAAAAGACCTGAATCCTGATGTGATCTTTGCTCCGGGCAATTACGGGGAGTCAGCTCTGCTCATAAAACAGGCAAGAGACTTGGGCATTAAGGCACCGTTCCTTGGAGGAGATACTTATGAAGCTCCCGAGTTTATAGATATCGGCGGCGTGGAAGTGGAAGGAGTTGCATTTAGCACCCATTACACCGCTGAAGCTCCTGTCACAGAAGTATCAAAAGAATTTTTGGACGCCTTTGAGAAAAAATACGGCCAAGCCCCAAGTGCTTTCGCAGCTTTAGGGTTTGATGCTTATATGGTGGCGAGGGATGCCATTGAAAAGGCAGGTTCTGCCGATCCTCAGGCCATTAGGGATGAAGTAGCCAAGATACAAAATTTCAAAGGTGCAACGGGGATAATCACTCTTGATGAGAACGGAGATGCCAACAAGAGTGCAGTTATAAAACAGGTAAAGGACGGCGAGTTTATTTATATTGAAACAGTTCAGCCTGATTAATTGAACGAAGTCAACATAATTAACAGTTCTGCCCGGGGGTAACCCGGGCAGAACTACGAAATCGGAGGTTTTCATATGACAGTCGGACTATTTTTTCAACACCTTGTCAACGGCATCTCCCTGGGAAGCCTCTATGCCCTCATTGCCATAGGTTATACCATGGTATATGGAATTGTAAGACTCATAAACTTCGCCCATGGTGACATAATCATGCTGGCTGCCTATTTTGTCTTTTTCGGTGTTGGGATGTTCTCACTTCCCTGGTGGCTGGCTGCGATTATTTCAGTCGGACTTACAGTCTTAACCGGTATAGTCATAGAAAAGACCGCATATAAGCCTTTAAGAGAAGCTCCGAGAATTTCCGTCTTGATTTCTGCTATAGGGGTTTCGTTTTTTTTGGAAAATATGGGTCTGGTGGTTTTTGGCGGCCGTGCAAAAGCGTTTTATACTCCCCCGCTCTTTAAAGGTGTTATCAACATAGCGGGTATTTCAATCACAAGTCTTGCCATAATCATACCGGTAATTTCCGGAATTTTATTGATAGGCATGGTATATATCGTGAATCACACTACAACCGGAATGGCAATGCGCGCTTGTTCAAAAGATATGGATACGGCTAAGCTCATGGGTATAGATGTTGACAGAATAATATCCTTTACATTCGGAATAGGCTCAGCTTTGGCTGCAGTGGGAGGTATTATGTGGGCTTTGAAGTATCCCCAGATTCACCCCCTTATAGGTATCATGCCGGGTCTCAAATGTTTCATAGCCGCTGTTGTGGGCGGTATCGGAAATATTCCCGGAGCGATGCTTGGCGGATTTCTTTTGGGTCTTGGAGAAATACTGCTTGTGGCATTTTTACCGGGTCTTTCAGGATATAGGGATGCCTTTGCATTCATTATACTGATACTGATACTACTGCTTAAGCCCACCGGTATCCTGGGTGAAAAAGTGGCAGAGAAGGTGTAGGTGATGAGCATGGCTAAAAAATACAGAAACAGTGTTTTAACAATCTTGCTGATAACAATATTTTTTTCTTTCCTTTACTGGTCTAAAACTAATTTGGACGCATATATGATGAGGATACTCAATCTTTGTGCAATAAATGCCGTTCTTGCCCTGAGCCTGAATCTCACCAACGGATTTACAGGACTTTTCTCCTTAGGAACAGCCGGCTTTATGGCTGTAGGGGCATATACCAGTGCTCTACTAACAATGCCACCCAGTGTAAAGACCATGAATTTTTTCATGCAGCCAAT
>CAZFME010000052.1:0-14424 GCA_964520055.1 uncultured Clostridia bacterium | reverse complement strand
CTTTCTTTTAATTCCCATAAAAACTGTTCTTTTTTTGGGTCTTCTATAATTTCTTCCCATTCGCCCTGAAGTTCTTCTAGCATTTGCAAATCATATTTTAGGGATGGGATGAAGTCTTTATTGAAAGCTTCTACCGGATAATGTTGAACTATTTCCGCTTCCACCAGCTCCATTAGTTGTTCATCGTCACCACTGTCCAGCAAGTCATATACATCAACCTTTTTGCTTATGTAAACTTCTCCGCCCTGGCACATGTTGATAAATTTTTTGTAAGATTTTATGAATCTGTTAAGGGTTTTTTTAAAAGCTTCAAAACTGCTTTCAAGCCTTTTTACCAAAATAGACTTCATAAACCCTGACATATTCCTTTGAGATACAATCAACGAGGCTACTTCCTTCGGAACGTCCTCTAAATATGTAAGGGGCTGATATCTGGCATAGGTTAAGTTCCTGATAATATCAATTGTATGATTAAATACGGTTTCCACATCATCACTATATGTATACACGATTTTTTCAGGTGCGCCGAGCTCCGGAAATTTTAGCCCTTGTTTTTCCAAATCTTCTTTATAATATTCTATAATCTCATTGCGTGTCCTTCTTATCATTATATTGCGTAAAACCTGGTCTCTGATAATCTCGGAGTTGGCTCTTAATACTTCTTGATATTCTTTTGTCCCTTTATCTAATTTTCTCAGTCTTTTATCCAATCGATTGAAAAATGCTTCCAGGTTTTTATTATTGGGGATAATGCTGCTGTTGTTTTTGGGTTGAAACAGATATATCTGATTGGCTATATCACTGGAGTAATTATTTTGTGGAGTAGCGGTGACTAAAATAACTTTTTTGTTATAACAAATTTGATGCAATTTCTCAAAGCTCTCGGTCTTTTCATTTCTAAATCTATGAGCTTCATCAATGAATACATATTTCACATTATCCATCAAGTCTTCATCTTCCAAAATACTATCCAGTTTTCCTACAGACTCGACTTTGGCCGATACCTCAAATTGTTGTAAAGTCCTTTCCCAGTAATCTTTGAGCACCGGTGGACATATTACCAGCTTTCTACCCTTTAGGTTTTGAGCAAGCATTGCACATATAAAGGTTTTCCCAAGACCCACCACATCGGAAATAAATACTCCACCATAGGCATTTAGAATCTTTCTTGCCTGTATCACTGCATCCGTCTGGTACTGTAGCCGTAAAAAACCGTCAGGAAGAGTTTCCTCCCAAGTTTCGTTTTTGTCTTCATTTATTTCTTCCTTAAAGTATTCATATAAGGTCTTTAAAAACAGCTCATATGGAGTTATATCTTCTCTAATCCAGGTTTTTTCATTTATGGTCTCTATATATTCATCTGTTATGTCTATAGACATTTCCCATAGCTCTTCAAACTTTTCCAACGCAAACTGAACATCTCGACTGTCTTTTAGCTCCACATTAAATTCCAAATTATTCACCAGACCGGCTTTTGAAAAATTGCTTGAACCTGTGATAACAGAGCCGAACTGATCCGGCACCTTTTCCATATCTTTTCGCATTATATAAACCTTTGCATGGATGGGCGCATCAGGATATATCCTCATTTCAAGCTTACCGCTTTTCAGCCAGGTGATAAAGGTTTTTACACCTCTTTCCACTCTGTAACTGTCTTCGGAATTTTGCATTTCTTCGATAATATCCTCGCAAAACTCTTGTTTCACTTCCTTGTGAGAGATTTCAAAAGACATTTGTTCATTTTCAGCTTGTTGGATGATTTGCACTGTGTTATTGTCTACATTTAAGCCAACTAGCACTCTGATCTTTTCAATATCCTGCATGGCCGGGTACATAAGAAAAAAGCCACTTGTCCTGAAGTACCCAACAAGTATATCGAAGAACTTGGTATTGGAGCTTAATATTTTATTAAATCTATCATAGAGATTTCTCTCCGGTTCATTTGTAAAAAAAGTCAAATCAGTATGTAAGGACATCTTTACCTCCTGTGTAAATTACATTTTTTTGTATTATGAATGCTCTACTCAGTAAAAGCAGGATAATGCAAAGAACACGTGAATTATTCTATTAATCATTATTCTTGATAAAAACTGTTTTTCCTTCACAAAATCCCATATTTTTATCTAATCTTGTTTTGCTGTTGGATGTATTCCCAGAATTCATGCACGAAGACGGTGATAAATAAATTACCCTCCTAAAACTGCCGCTTTAGCCATGCTAACACAGCCGTTATCTGCTTTGCTACGCCGCTCATTATCACAGAATAAGAGATTGATTGGACGATGAAAAAAATAAAGGCGGTCTTAGGATAAAAAAGAGGCGTCCCCTATATTTTTGTTGGGGTGCCTCTTTTTGTTATAATCTATAGGCACACAAAGTGTGCTCCTTATTGTTGAATTTATATATACGCAACCATCGGGAATCCCGCATTTATACCATTTATTTTACTACCATACTAGCATCTTCAGTCATACCTTTTAGCCTTGGGTATAGCTCCTTAAAGTCTTTGTACAATTTGTTATATAATTTTGCATTATTTTTTTCGGGATAATAATATTTTGTTTCATTGTTCTTATTGACTTCTCCGCTGCTACCAAATACAAGACCGGCAATGGCTATAGCAGGAAGAAATTCTGTGTTTGTAAATACGATAAGCTCTTTCCCTAATATATCGGATAGCATTTGGCACCAGTGCTCTTCTTTTGCCCCTCCGCCTATTAAGGTTATCTTCTTGCTTTCCTCAGATACTTCTTCTAGTCCTTGTTTTATTGAGAATGCAACTCCCTCTAATGCTGCTGAAATCATATCTTCTTTTTTTGTTTCCGGAGTAATCCCGTAATAACAACCTTTAATGTTATTATCCATAACAGGAAATCTCTCTCCAGCAATGTAGGGTAAAAATATAAGATTGTTACTACCCGGTGACCTGTTTTTTAATAAGTTTTTGATATATGCATACCTATTAATATTTCCATCTATTGCAAATATACTTGCTATCCAATTATGTACATTCCCCGCATTTAAAAAAGGAACAACATTAATATATAGGTCCCTGTCTGCTGCAACAAGATTGAACACTCCATATCCTTTAACAACATCATCATTTATTGTTGCTACCCATCCTGAAGTGCCTAGATTAATATTTACCTCACCATTATATTTAATTTCACTGGCAAGAGTGGTGGCACCCGCATCCCCTATACCGGCATAAACTTTCGTGTCAACATTATAACCAGATTCTTGGGATGCTTTTTCTGTTACTTCCCCTACTACCTCTGCCGGGCAGTAAAGACTTGGTAATAAACCTGGGTTTATGTCAACTTGGTTCAACCATGACGTGTTAAATTTTTTGGTTCTAATATCTAACATTCCTGATGTAGACGCAGATGTTAAATCTGTCGCATACTCACCTGTAAGTTTTGCGATACAATAGTCTTTTGAGCTTATTAGAATGCGGTTTATTTTACTATAAATATTTGGCTTATTGTTTTTTAACCATAAAAGTTTAGCAAACGGCATAGTTCCGTCAAAATTGTTGCCTGTACTCTTTATTATCTCTTCTTGGCCAATTATATTTGATATAAATTTTGCTTCTTTAGATGCCCTACCGTCAGAATATAAAATAGCATTGTCTATAGAGTCACCATTTTTATCAACTAAAATAAGATCTTGCATTTGTCCACTCATAATAATACCCAATATATCTTCTTTATTGATACCTAGATTTAGTATTTCTTTTGAAATCTCACAGAAACTATTATACCAATCATCAGGATCCTGCTCTTTAAAATTCTTATCAAATTTCGTATTTATATCTATACTTTTCGAAAAAACTATCTTTCCATCGGATGAAACCAACACACCTTTAACTGCCGTCGTGCCAATATCAAAAGTAACAACAAGCTTCATGCTTATCCCCTTCATGTTTTATTCATAATACTTTCTCTTTAATGTCATTTATAAACTTAATTAGCTCTTTATCAGATATATTCAGCATTTTTATCATGGCAGTTCCTATAATAACTCCATGAAATCCCTGTTGAAATAATTCACTAACTTTCTCTTTAGTATCTATGCCAAAGCCGGCAAAAACTTTAGCATCGGAATATTCCAGTGCGATCTTAAGCATCAAATGATAATTTCCTTTCGCATTTGACGCACCTGTGGGACCATCATAAAGTTGTGCATATAATAATGATGATGCAGCGGCTCTTTTCTTTATTTCCTCTCTATCTAATGTTGGCTTAATAAATTTTAGGACATCTACATTGAATTCTTTAAGCTCCTGTTCTAATTTATCATGTTCTTCATAGGTGCAGTCCGGTATAACAATGGCGTCCATAATTCCATTCCTGGAAAACTCTTTATATAAATTGTTGTCTATAAAATCCTGCTTATAAGCCATTAACCATATGGGTTTTGTTGTACATTCCCTTATGAGCTTCCAATATTCATTATCTTGACACAAGCTCAAATCTACATGTTCATGGGCTTTCCTTATTGTATCACCATCGGCACTGGGGTTTTCTGATGGTAAACCTATTTCCAATACATCCAGCGTAGTATTTCTAATTTTTTTTATTAAAGTGATAAAATCTTCCTTATTTGGATATCCTGCTAATAAATACCCAACTAATATTCCTTCATTTTTAACTACTTCTCTATTTCTATTAGATGCTATTTTCATCAATCTGAATCATGACCTCCAATCTTCTGTACCACAACGGCGGCAATTATTATAAAACCTGTTATTAAATCCTGCATAAAAGTTGGCACTTGGAGTATGGTAAGACCGTTAGCCAATATACCTAATATTGCTGCTCCTACAAAAGTACCCCAAATATTTGGCACTCCTTCTTTGAAAATTGTCCTACCTAAAAATACTGCAGCATATGATTGAAGGAATAAACCATCTCCACCTCTCGGATGAGCTGATCCTAATCTTGAACTCATTAATGCACCCGTAAACGCAGCCAATGCGGCGCAAATCGCAAAGGTAAGAATTTTATATTTTTTTACATCTATTCCTGATACTTCTGACGCTATTTCATTTCCCCCAATGGCATATAGCTTTCTGCCAAAAGACATGTGTCTCATAATAAACCAGAAAAGTATAGTGATAAGTATCATTATTATGGAGAGAATCGGAACTCCCAAAATATTAGTGGTTCCTACAAATTTAAAGCTCTTTGGAATGTTTTCGAATATAGTGGCACCTCCGGTAAACCAGAAAGTAAATCCACCTAAAATTGTGCTCATCGCTAATGTGATTATAAAGGACAGCACTCTAAATCTTGTTACTATCCAACCATTTAAAAATCCAATAAAAAACGCTATCACCATTGGTATTAAAAAACAAAAAAATATTGGGATGCCATTTACAGCTAACCTTGCCGCCAATACTCCTCCTAGGCTAGCCATTGCCCCAACGGACAAATCGAATTCGTCTATGCTCATTACTAAGGTTGCTCCTATGGCTATTACAACTAACAAGGAAATTTGCCTTGAAATATTCACTAAATTGTTTATTGTGGCAAAGGCATCGGGTCTTAATACAGAAAAGACAATAGTTATAAAAATACCTGCAAAAATAGTCCCATATGATTTTAAAATTTCTTTAAAATCTAATGTTTTCACAGCAAAATTCTCCTTCTTGTTTTATCCATTGTAACAATACGATAGAACTTCTTCAGAAGTTAGATTATCATTATTAACATACTTTGTTGTACGGCCTTCTGTCAGGATTTGAATATTATCCACTAGTTCCAACATCTCTTTTAAGTCTGAAGTAACAAACACTATTGCATTTCCTTCTTCGGCTTTTTGTCTTAAAAAATTGTGAATTTCTTCTCTTGTTTTAATATCCACTGCTTGAGTGGGCTCATCACACAAAAATATTTTAGGATTTGTAAGTAAAGCTTTGGCAAAAACTATCTTTTGCTGATTACCTCCTGATAAACGAGAGACCATCTGATTAGTCCCTTTTGTCTTAATATCCAGGGTTCTAATTATTTCTTTAGTGTCATTAAGCTCTTTCCTGCTATCCATTATTCCTTTATTTGCATATTCATCAAGTTTGCTAAGGATGATATTTTCTCTTACTGTTAAGTTTCCTATCAATGCTTTTCCTCTTCTGTCTTCAGAAATCAAAATCATACCATTTTTAATAGATTTACCTGGCGTTCTATTGTGATATCTCTTTCCATTTAATGTAACTTCACCCTTCACACTTTTTCTAAATCCATATATTGTTTCTAAAAGTTCTGTTCTCCCGCTTCCGCTTAGACCAAATATTCCAAGTATTTCCCCCTCATGGATGTTAAATGAAGCATCTTTTACTTTCTTATCCTTTGATTCAATACCTTCAACCCTTAGTAACTCCTTACCCAGTTTATGTCTGCTTTCTAACTTATTGCTTTTCCAGTTATTAGTCATTAACTTTACGACTCCATCTAAATCAATATCCTTAGTCTTTACAGTGGATACTAATTTCCCGTTTTTTAGAACGGTTATTCTGTCTGTTAATCTGAAAATCTCCTCCATCCTATGAGTAACATAGAGAATGGAAGTGCCCTTTTTCTTTAGTTTTAAAATTGTTTCGAATAGTATCTCTACTTCCTTGTCTGTTAAAGATGCTGTAGGTTCATCCAGTATAAGCAGCCTACAATCAGTCATCATAGCTCTTATAATTTCAATTAGTGTTTTTTGTGGTGGAGTTAGGTTCATAGCTGGCACATGAAGAGGCACCTCTATAGAATATTCACCCATAACCTTGTTGACCTGATTCTTCATTTTTTTCCAGTCTATGGCGATTTTTCCCTTCCTCTCATATTCCAGGCCTAGGTATACATTTTCTATCCCATTAAAGGTTGGAATCAAATGCCTATCCTGATGGATAACGTTAATTCCTAATTTTCTACTTTCTATGGGACTTTTTATATTGACTTTTTGTCCTTGCCAAACTATTTCGCCTTCTTCAAGGGAATATACTCCTGTTAATATTTTAATAAGTGTAGACTTTCCCGCTCCATTTTCACCAATGAGGCCATGAATCTCACCCGGTGCTATTTTTATATTTATATCACTTAAAGCATACTCGTTTCCAAATTTCTTGCTTATTCCTCTTGTTTCAAGTATCAAAGCCATCTCTCCCTGAGCTTTATAGGTGAAACCCCTTATGTACAATTAAAAGTGGGTTTCACCTATTTTTAATCTGTTCTTTTTGGAGTGAATTCTATGATAAAGTCTATGTATAAAGTTTTATTTTGTTATTAATGTAGCAGGGGCGTATCTATCACCTTTTTTTATGGGTTTGCCATTGAAATAAAGTTCCATTTCATTGACAACAATTTCCGCCATACCTTCAAAGTTTTGGGCAACTGTTGCTTTAATTGGTGATCCTTCTTTTATTAATTCTATTGCTTGGCTATTGCCGTCCACACCCGCAACTATTATTTCTTCTCTGCCGGCAGCTATTAATGCCTGTGCTACTCCAATGGCTGGTTCATCCCATGCACACCATACAGCATCAATGGACCCCTTTTCTGGATTTGATAATAGCAAATTCTCCATAATTTTTCTTGAACTTTCTATAGGTCCCGGAACCTCAACATGTTGTTCAGTTATTAAGTTAATGTCCGGGTATCGGGGAAGTAAGTTATCAAAAGCCTCCGACCTTTTTATTACACCTGGATGGGGTCTATGGGTCAATGCTATAATATTCCCCTTTTTTCCAATAGAATCAAATATGAATTGTGTTAATTGCTCTCCCATTTGATAATTATCACTTGTAGCGTTGATTGTCATTCCTTCAATGAATCCGCAGTCACAACCAAATACCGGTATATCAGCTGCAACCGCTTTATCCACCTGGTCCTTCACTTGATTTGGATCAGTGCTTACAAGAACGATCGCATCAGTTTTTGCTGATATGACATCTTCCATGCGACTAGCCAAATCTGCAAAATCACCTTTAGTATCTACAACTGTTACTTTCCATCCTTTTGTCTCCATGCTTTTTTTCATTACCTCTACCATTTGATTAGTTGTTACTGAAGAAAGATATGGCGTTAGAATTGAAACTTGTTTTGAGCCTCCATCATTAGACTTCTGACCACACCCCACGACAACTACACAGATAACTAACATCATTGTCAAGATAATGGATTTTTTCACTTTATTGCCTCCCTCATTTTTTTATTTATTCAAGTTCAATATTCCTCTTGCCGTTTCTAAGCTTGTAATTAATATGTCAATGTGGCCCCCAGAAAGCACTGCTCCAAGTGCCTCAATTTTACTTCTTCCAGCAGCAATAGCTATTTTTTTTGCTTTTCTTATGCTTTCAAGGGTTTGCCCTATGGTTCTTTTTGTAATATCATTTTCAATTATGTTGCCATTCTTATCCACATAAGAACCACAAACTGAAGCTACTGCTCCCAAGCTTTTTAATTTTTCAACTTCTTGAAGTTTCAACGCTCCAGCAATAACTGAGGTAGAATTCTCACTAACTTGCCCCACTCCTATAATAACTACCTCACATTCTGTTCCCTTCATTAACACTTTTGATATATCTGGTTCGCTTATAAGAATCTCCTTTGATTCCATATTTTTAACCATTACCGGTGCGTTCAAAAAATAGTATTTGCCAGATGTTTTATCCGCAAAAGATTTGACAATAATATTAGCGTGCCAATCCGCACCATCTGAACCCATACCACCTATTAAAGGAATAAACTCCAATCCTCGCTTGTTAAAATTTTGGATTGACTTTACCAGTTCAGATATGGTTTTTCCACTCATTATCCCTACAGAACACTGATTTGGAATATATGCATCTAGCTGAGATGCTGCCTGCTTACATAACTCCACCATAGAATTAGGGTTTGATAGCCCTTCTGTATTAATTACAAGCGCATCATTTAATTTAAACTTTTTAATTAAAGATTTTTCTAGAATGGTTTCATCACTGTAAGGATTATCAATCTTGATAGTTACGATATTATCAGCCCTGGCTGTTGTCAAAATACGACTGATTTGAGATCTTGATATCCCTAACTTTGCCGATATCATCTTTTGACTTAAATTATCCTTATAGTATAGTTCACACACTTTAATAACTATTCTGTGATTATCTGTTATAGCCATATATTTTTATCTCCATTCTGGGTAAATGTTCAATGCTTGAAATTTTGTCTAATTTTAGATTAACATAAAAATATTAAGTGGTCAATACATAATTCAGAATTATTCAATGAAATTAATTTCAATGACTTTTTATAAAAGAGATAAAATTAATCCTTTTTTAATACTACGTTTCCCGTGTTGCCCATATATGTAAAAAAAACTAAATATTGGTGAAGTGTGAAAGTATAAGTGCGCTATACGCATGGTTGATTGTAATGTTTGTTGTTTTTTACCTTTATATTTCTTTGTCGGATATAGTGAAGTGGACAAAATAGATGAACCAAGGATTATATCCTTGGTTCATCTATAATTATAGAATATTTAATAACTTTATGAATTAAAGTGACTGGCACCTTTGGCGGGAGTATGTGGGAATCAAACCCACCACGGAGGTTTTGCCCCCGATACTGATTTTGAAGACCAGAAGACCTACCAGGACCTATCTACTTCCACAGAGATTGTAGCAAAATTAGGACTATATTTCAACGGTAGCGCATATTTCATAATATTTGGGCATTACAATAAGCTTGATACCTCTGAATAACCAGAGTTTTTATCTTTATGCATAATAATTTGTTTAGTAAAACCTATTGAACGGCAAGCTTGTCATACAGGTGAAAGTTTTAACCCGTTTAGTTATGTATTTATCCCCTTTTAAGGTATAATGTATCTTGGTGATTCTAATATGTGTTATGTTTATATTCTTGAATGTTCGGACAAGACCTTTTACACCGGGTGGACCAATAATCTTGATAAAAGAATGGAGACCCACCTGCTTGGAAAAGCCTCCAAATATACGAGGACCAGGCTTCCGGTTAGGCTGGTATATTCCGAAAAACATGATGATAAAATATCCGCCCAAAAAAGGGAGTATGAGATAAAGCAAATGACAAGATTACAAAAGATTAAACTTATAGAATCTTCCATAAGTTGGTAATGATACTTGCTATCTATAATTAAATCTTCCCCACTTATTTTAAATACTATTATTTTATCCTGAAAAGCTAAAGTTTTTACTACTGTATCAATTTGGGCTATTTTATTAACAGATGCCGGTAATTGTCGCAGCACCTGCGACAGGGCCTGTGGCCCGATTTTAGCAGCTCACCCGGCACTGTCTGTAAACTGTGTAAGTTTAATTTTTTTCAAGTAAGCCACCACCCTCTATTATCGAACTTTAATTTTATCTTTTATTTGTTCAAACTTTTTATCTCCTATTCCGGAGACATTTTTTATGTCATCTATGGTCTTAAACAAACCATTGGCCTTTCTGTAATCCATAATTTTCTGAGCAGTAACGGAGCCGATGCCGGGTAATTGAGTAAGTTCGGCTTCACTGGCGGTATTAATGTCAATTTTGCCATCATCTTTAGAACTCACACCTACCGTAGCACCATAAGAAGTACTTTCCGATTCGGCTTGATCCGGTGTTTCTCCTATTTTGGGAACATACAGTTTATCTTCATCATGCAGCTTTTGAGCCAGATTCAGTCGCAAAAGGTCGGCCTCCGGAAGATGGCCTCCGGCTATTTCTATGGCATCCTTTACCCGTTTCCCTTCTTCCAGAGTATATACACCGGGGTTTTTTACTGCCCCGGCAACATGAACTACTATTTTTTCGACCTCCATGACAGGAGCTGTTACCGGAATTGCCGGCTCATCCTGAAGTTTAAAAGCTATCTCAGGTGATTTTCTGAAAAAGGCGTAATATGTAATGGATACTACAGAAATGATCAATGCCAGTAAAAGACCTAAAAGTATTTTCTCCCTTTTACTGAAATCAAACACTTCCATCACTCCCGAGTTTTTCTTATACCACTACACCCATTATCTCATATAACTTTTTAATATCAAGATTGCCCCTAACTATATCAGCCCAGCGATCATATTCAGCCTCTTTGAATTTCTTAAAATCAAAGGATTTAGCATTATTGATAATAATACTTCCATCATGCTTAGCATTACTTAAAAAATTCATAAATCTTACGGTAAAATTCGAATTGTCAAAAATTCCATGGATGAAAGTCCCTAGGACCCGTCCCGTTGTTGATATAAAGCCATCTAGAGCATTATCAGAGTTGTCGCAGATTTTTATGAAGTTATTTTCTTTACCCCTCATTATGATATCTCCCGAGTATATGCGATAACCTTCTATTTCTAATCCGCTTAATATGTCCGCCGGACCGGGCAGTCCATTTAAAACCTTTCCGGATGCCCGTGCAGGCTCCTGTTGCCGTAATTTAATATCTATGTCAAAAAATCCTAAACCTTTTATGGTTTCCTTTATTTTAAAACCTGAGGAAAAACTCAGAGTTTTCCCCAACAGTGGATAGCTGCTGCCTATGCCCAGAATCACTGCACCCTTTTCGGAAAGGGCTCGGATCTCTTTATCCCAACCTCTGGACCTGATAAATTCCATGCTTTCCTTAGGGTTTTCAGATCCGGGAATTATTACCAGGTCAGCATAACCGATGTTTTCTCGGGATACATATGACAGCTTTATACCCGGAAATTCTCCCAAAGGTACAAAGTCGGTAAAGTTGGTAATTCTAGGTAGATTCAAGACCTTTACACTCAATTGGCCTTGAGTGGCTATATCTTTATTGTAACTTTTATTTTTTTGCATCAGCCGCTCTCTTTCGGTCTGAGGGGAATCCTCCTCATCTATATAGATATCAGTGTAGGGGATAACCCCGAGCACCGGCCGGTTTATTATATCCTCCAGCATTTTAAGACCAGGCTCTAGAAGCTTTAAATCCCCCCGAAACTTGTTGATTATAACGGCTCTCACCCGGGCTTTTTCATCATCAGTTAGTAAAAGCATTGTTCCGGCCAAAGATGCAAAAACCCCACCCCTATCGATGTCTCCCACCAGGATTACCGGAGCCTCTGCCAATTTGGCCATGCCCATGTTTACTATGTCTCTTTCTCGAAGATTTATTTCCGCAGGGCTCCCGGCCCCTTCAATGACAATTATGTCATTGTCCCTGGCAAGTTTATCGTAACTGTCTTTCACTAAATTCATCAGTTTGGGCTTGTATTCATGGTAGTCCATGGCTGAAAGGCTGCTGAAAGGTTTACCATAAACTATCACCTGACTGTTTTTATCCGAACGGGGTTTTAACAGCACAGGATTCATTAGGACCGAGGGCTCTATACCACAGGCTTCGGCCTGGGTGGCTTGGGCTCTGCCCATTTCCAGCCCATCCCGGGTTATATAGGAATTTAGAGCCATGTTTTGAGATTTAAAAGGTGCAACCTTGAATCCATCCTGTTTGAAAATCCTACAAAGGCCTGTAACTAACCGGCTTTTCCCCACAGAAGACCCGGTTCCCTGAATCATTATGCTTCGGGCCGTCATTGGAGAAAACCACGCAGTATGACATCCTCTGCTTCTTCTTCGGCCAGGCCTAATGTCATCAATTTTAAAAGCTGCTCTTCAGCTATTCTGCCGATGGCAGCTTCATGGGTCAATTGAGCATCTGGATGTTCGGCAGTAATGGCCGGAGTGGAACTTATTTTGCCCTGGTCCATTATGATGGAGTCGCATTCAACATGGCCTTTACTGTCTGCCCGCGCAATTACAACAGGCGTGAAAATCTGTTTTGAAGTATCCTTTGCCACTGAACGGGAAATCACCTGAGCATTAGCTCCTTTACCGTTAAGCTCTATTGTCATGACCGAGACCGCTTCCTGATTGCCATGGGTTAAGAGTCGTTCAGTAACAACCAGACTGGCTCCTTTAGCAAGTTTAGCCTTTGTATCTCTGACCGTGTTGTCAACACCTTTTATCTGTATGAGCTCCATCTCAGCTATGGAGTTTTCTTCCATTGTAAGAATAGTCTGGGGGTTTAACACTCTTGCCCCACTTCCTTCGCCCTCACCGTAATGTTTTTCTATATATCGCATTCGAGCACCTTTTTTTACGATTATTTCATGGATACCGTCATGCTGAGATTTTTCCGAACCGGAATTGTGAATTCCACAACCGGCCACCACGGTTACATCGGCCCATTCGCCTATTATAATTGTGTTATATACTACATCAATAACTCCTGACATGGTTATCATGACCGGAATGTGTACCGCTTCGTTTTTGGTGCCCGGAGCAACTATTACATCAATACCGGGTTTGTCCGATTTAGGTCGAACTTCAATATTGGCAGAAGAATGTCGCAGAGCTGCTTCGCCGTTTTTTCTGATGTTGACAGCCCCTGAGGGTATCTTGTGCAAATCAGCAATATTTTTTAGAAGTTCATTCTCAATAGCACTCAACTTCATCATCATTACCTCCGCAGTTTGCTTGCCAGCAACATCTTGATTCATTTTGTATCAATGGCAATATCTTCTCCCTGGGACCTCTTTCAGTTATCGCACCATCAGCTAAGAGAATTATTTCGTCTGCCAGAGACAGAACTCTCTCATGATGGGTGATAACTATACTTATTACATTACCTTTTTTATGATAGTTTCTTATAAGTTGCAACAGACTTTCAAAACTCCAAAGATCCACACCGGCCTCCGGTTCGTCATACATCACGACCTTGGACGGTCTTGCAAGTACAGTAGCCAGCTCGATTCTCTTCATCTCACCACCGGAAAGGCTTGTATTACATTCCCTGTCAAGGTAATCCTGGGGACACAAACCTACAGCACGCAGTCGTGCCCTCAATGAATTATCTTCGGCTGAGATTTTTAGAAGATCTTTTATCTTAATACCCTTAAATCGAGGCGGATTTTGAAAAGCGTAGCTGATACCTACCTTGGCACGGTCTGTTATACTTAGATCTGTTATATCCAAGCCGTCAAATATAATTCGACCTTTATTATTTTTGTATATACCCATTATTACTTTGGCTAGAGAAGTCTTTCCACCACCGTTGGGACCGGTTAATGCATAGAACTTGTTATCTTCAAGCTCCAAGTCTATGCCTTTCAATATGGAAAAGTCCTCATGACCGTTTGCCACGTTAAGGTCGACAGATTCCAGTTTTAACATGATTTCCAACCTCTTTTCAGACATATGATTTTTATTTTAACATGGAATATAATAATCCTACTGTAAAATCAATTTTTAAGGAAGAATATCGATATAGTATTCATGCACAATATTATTTTACCTTACTTTATAATTCAAAACAATAGTACAGAACTATACTTGTCAGAGGTTTAAAAGAGTAGTAGCAATATGAGCTTCAGTATTACTTTCAATTTGATTCCTCCTTGGTATTTTTCGTTAAG
>CAZFME010000051.1:0-14903 GCA_964520055.1 uncultured Clostridia bacterium | reverse complement strand
TAAAACTTTTAAACCTCAAGGTTTTGACGCCTTGAGGTTTTTACTTATGTATAAAAATAATACGCTTATAAACTTGTAGCTTTGCTACCCGCAATTTAACCTTGTAACCAAGATATGCCATATGCAAGCAATAATTATTCGCAATCAGCATAAAATTAATATACAATTATGTCTATAAAAGATTTGCCAGTGGTGAATAGGGTGCTTAAAAAGAATTTTGCCTTTAATATTTATCCCATCTTATTTTTATTTATTGGAATATTTTTAGGTTTTTTCCCATTATGCTTACATAAATGTAACGGTATAAGTATATTTTGGGGTGTATATTTAATCTTACAAACATTTATATGGTTCAATTTGGGGCTTATCTTCAGGAAGTTATGCATAGCAATGTTTACAGATGAATTGACTAAACTATGGAATAGAAGATATTTGCATATAAAACTTAAAGATGAGTTGAAAAAGCTTAAAAGGGAAAGTGGTTTATCACTTGCCATTATTGATATCGATAACTTTAAATGTATAAATGACGATTATGGTCATTTATTTAGTGATAAAGTTTTAATACAGGTGGCTGATATATTGCAAAATAATGTCCGCAAAAGCGATATTGTTAGTGAGTGGGGGGCGAGGAATTTATAATAATCCTACCTAATACCGATGAAGGAGGGGCAAAAGCTTTTTTTGAAAGAATAAGAAAAATTATTGAGAGGCACGATTTTGGCTGCAAGATTACTGTTTCTGCTGGGATTACTTTCATTCAGGAGTATACGGAAACTGAAGTACTCATAGAGAAAGCAGATAGTGCACTTTACCAGGCAAAAAGAAAGAAGAATATGATAGCTGTATATGAAAGGTAATATATTTTTGTTATAGAAAAAGATTGGCACATAAAGCAAAATAGATTTCAATAAATAAAATAAGGAAATTTTTTTTTCTTAATATTATCACATTTTTGTATAACAGCTTGATAAAGCATAAAAATCAACTTGAACGGTATCCTTTACTTACTCAGAGTCAATCTATGCTGCATGCTTTTGACACAATAAACATGGCTTTCAAAAAAAGGGGTGAATGCAACACTAGACAGGAATTATCAATGTTTGTTATAATAGAAACAAATATTTAGTTTATTGGAAAAATGGAAAAGATCAGAAGAGGGGGGGAATATGATTATTGAGGTTTTTACCTTTGGGGATTTTGACATAAAGATAAATAAAAAATCTGTTTTGGAGAAGAGCAGTAGGGCAAATAAAAATTTGGAATTACTAAAATATTTTATTGCATGTAAAAACAAAAAACTTGTACCCGAGAAGATAGTTGAAGATCTTTGGAGGAGCGATGAAGTTATTGACCCCAAAAATGCCCTTAGAACTCAGATTTTTCGGTTAAAAAAGAATATGAAGAAAATGGGCTTGATGAAAAGCGATAACCATCAAGGCGGTTTTGAACTTTTTTTTCTAAATGGCTTTTACATTTTTGATTCGGGGCCAAATTGTATCATAGATATGGATATTTTTGAAGAAAAGATAAGATATGCAGATTCAATAAAAAATACGGACAGTAAACAGGCCATACAAAAATATACTGAAGCTTTAAGACTATATCGGGGGCAGTATCTGATTGAAAACCCTTATAGTGAGTGGATTTATCCTATTAGAAACCGATATCACCGATTGTTTATTCAGGCGGTTTTAAATCTGATGGAGTTGCTGCAGGCTCAAAAACGCTATTCTGAAATAGTTGAGATGTATGAAACGACTGTAATCAATGAACCTTATGAGGAAGGAATACATATATATTTTTTAGAAGCGCTGATTGAGTTAAAACAATTAAAAAATGCACTCAGCCATTATAACTACATCACGGGTAGAATGTATCGGGAATTTTCGGTGGAGCCCACACCGGCCTTGAGAAATGTATACAGAAGGATTACTGCGGACAGAGATGGGAATCGGATTACAGACCTTTTGTTTTTAGGCCGGAATTTATCGGAAGATGACAAAATGGAAGGTGCTCTATATTGTGAATTGGATTACTTCAGGGCCATATACAACTTAGAGAAGAGAAAGAGTTTGCGGTCGGAAAATACTAAATTTTTAGGCCTTGTCTCTATTATCATGAATGAAGCAAACATTTCAAAGCAGGATAGGGAACAAGCGGTTGAAAACTTGAAACTGCTGCTTATAAATTCCCTTAGGAAAGGCGATGTTTTTTGTCGATGGAATCCGTTTCAGATGTTGTTGTTGCTTACCAATTTAACTGAAGCCAATCTTCTACTGATTGAAAAAAGAATACAAAAAAGATTTAAAAATGCGGTAGACCCTAAGAAATTTACAATAAAAATAGATTTTCAGCCTATTACTGCCATAGACCCTTTTGTAACCTAAAAGTATTTTAATCCGGTATTAACCGGATTTTTTGTTTTATGTAATTAAAATGTAACTATATTGAAATCCAAATGAAATTGGAATGTTCGTTAAATAAAATTATTCTGTAAGTAAAAAGGCACTAGGTGTTGATAGAATAAACCCATAGCAAGTCGATTTCATCATAAAATCCCGTAAGGGAGGATTTTCAATGAAAGCAATCGGTTTATCAGAGGAAAAAGGAAAACCGTCTGCGTTGCCTTGCACCTTTGTGATTAAAATAATACATGCTGACAGAAATACAATTCAGGGATATATTCAATGGATAGAAAAGGAAAGAACTGTGGCTTTTCGCAGTTATATGGAGCTTTTGCATCTAACTCAAGAAGCCTTAAAAAAGAGCAAAAATGGGTTGGTAAATTTTAGATCATGGGACAGCTAGAAAACTGTTGTGCGAAATTAATTCATTATAGGCGGGCTCCTGATCCGGAAGCAAACTCGTTAAATGCATTGAAGAGGGTGAAAATGTGAGGAAGAGCGAATTTCAGATGGAGTTAGAAAGGCGTAGGAAAAAACGAGAGTCTTTAAAATTAAAAAAGTCACCATTTAAGAATGCCATTAAAAATACTACGGTTCTAATTATGTCTACCGCATTAATTACCTATCCGCTAAACATACCTTATACTAATGCTCATTTTACTGATAAAATCACTACCGCTATTCATAACGTTTTAGGTATGCGGACTCTCAGTAAACTAAATACGGGGACAGTGGAACTGTTTTTTGACATTCATCAATTTAACAATTTAGATGCAGATTTTGATGTAAACTTTGCTGACAACACCTTGGTTGTAAGCATGAGAGTCCCCGATGGATTTGGATTCAATGCAAGTGATGTGATAATAGACTCTGTGAAATTTACCTATGATGATGGAATAATTGACATTACCCCCATGGATGTTGAAACTAGTGGCAATAAAATTAAACTAACTTTTAATTGGAGTAAAATAGAAGGGTATATTGACAGTGACGACAATACACCCGTATTTGATATTTCCGGAAAAGGAGCAGGCAAGGGCCTAAGTGGATTGGGAGAAAGATTTATTTTCGTAGGGCACGGCAGAATAGCCGATTTAGATAAAGAATATTTCGATCAAATGGACTATTCATATTTTATTAAGGGCAGACAAGTCATTACAATACCAAGTGAAGAGGATGGAGCGGCAATTTATTCCTATAGATTTTATGTAGACAATAAGGAAGTTCCTGCAGATGAAGTTGAATGGAGATTATCTCCGAAGATTGGCGGAGTCGAGTTTGAAGCAGGAGAATTATCGGTTTATAGCAACGCTCAAGGGGCAAATATCGTCATTACAGCTCAGCTCAGCTCAAATAGATATTTTGTCAGTGAACTTGATGTAGAACTTGTCAAAGTCGAAGAAGAAATACCCGAACTGATTGAACAAGAAGATGGTGTAACTTCACCGACTTCACCGGATACACCCAACGAAGATATTAAAGAAGATGATACTACAGACGGCAGTGTAAATGACGAAGATAGCACCGGTGATGAAGGCTCTGCGAACGATGGCGGCACTGATGAAGGTACCAATGACGGCACTGCGAACGATGGCGGTACCAATGAAGGTACTGCCGGTGAAGGCTCCGCTGACGAAGGCGGCACCGAAGACGGCACTATCGATGAAGGCTCCGCAGACGATGGTGGCACCGATGACGGCACTGCCGATGAAGGCTCCACGGACGATGACGGCACTGCTGATGAAGGCTCCACGGACGATGGCGGTACCGATGACGGCACTGCTGATGAAGGTTCCGCAGACGATGGTGGCACAAATGATGGTACTGCCGGTGGAGGTTCTGCAGACGATGGTGGCACCGATGACAGCACTGCCGGTGGAGGTTCTGCGGACGATGGCAGCGCTAATGACGGTAATCCCGGTTCTCCGAACGATAGTAACACAAATGATGGCACTGCCGGTGAAGGTTTTGTCAATGATGATGGTATGAACGGTGGTATATAGGAAGCCAAAATTAGCGTTGAGAATGTTGACATAGGTTTATACAATTATAGGAGGCTACTATGGAAGAGCAAAAAACTTGTCAAGAGCAAAATGTAAGCAAATCCGGTATTGTTAAAATATTTTCAGTTCTGGCAAAAATAATCGGCAATATGATTTTTGGAATAATGTTGTTAGTTGTTGTGTTTCTCCTATTCTCTTTGGCATATGTAAGGGTATCGGGTGGACCGCCGGCAATAGCCGGCCATCAGATGTATATTGTATTAAGTGGCAGTATGAATCCGGCCTTTGATGCAGGCAGCATGGTGTTTGTTAAACCGACAAATCCCCGTGAGATTAATAAAGGGGAAATTATTACATATAGGGGCTTAGGTGATAGACAGCAGTTGGTAAGCCACAGGGTGGTATCGGTCAATCATACGGAAGACGGTATTACTTTTACCACTAAAGGTGACGCAAATGATGTGCCGGATCCCAATCCGTTGCCCGCTCAAAATCTCGTTGGAAGAGTAATATTAGCAGTACCTTACTTGGGATATTTCATGAATTTTGCTCAGACAAAGCAAGGTGTGATAATTTTGGTTCTCCTACCTGCCGCCATACTGCTTGTTTTTGAGTTAGGGAATATTTATAAAAACATGGTAGCACTAAAGAAAGAAAAGGCAGTTCAATGTGAATCACAAAGAGATATCGAGGTCAAGTGAAATAAGTTTGAGAAAGGATGAATGTAATGTGGCGAAAAATTAGAATAAGCTTACTGGTTCTTACTCTCATTGGACTGCTTGTAGTAGGAACTTCAATAGCATATTTTTCAGATGACGGGAATATGGGTATTGCAAAATTTGTTACCGGTACAGTGCAGATAGAGTTTCAGCGCAAACCGAAAGTGGATGCAGCCAGTATATATACCGAAAAACAACAGGTAAAATGGACAATTACAAACACAGGTAATAACGATGTATATTTACGAGTAAAAGTTATTGATGAAACTGATACGGATGATTTGAAGATTGAGGGGGATATAGTTTTAGAAACGTCCGGTAATGACTGGGTGAAAGGTGTGGATGAATATTATTATTACACTAAACCTGTCAAACCGGAAGACCATGTGGATTTTTGCCTTGAAGTATTTTTTGATGTTTGGGATACTGTTAAAAGTTTCCCCATTAATATTGAGGTAGAAGCAGTTCAGACATCAAATGATGCTATAAATCAAGAATGGCCAGATAATCCTTTAAAATAAAAGAATTTGACGGCATAGTTCATATTTACAGAAAGGGAGGGATTGTCAAATAAAAAGAGAAAAGTGCAAATAGTCGGTTACTGTAAGAAGGGGGGGCGTATGTTTCCAATAGGATTTTTTAAAGGCATTTAAACGGTACCTTGAAAAAGGCAAACCCGCCGAAAGGCTGGGACGCAAAGCTATAGGGCCTTTCTTACATAGAATGGCAGCCTGGCCGCCGATTGTTAAAAACCAAAATTTAAAATCGGGAGGCAAAAATAATGAAATCAAGAATAATGATGAGTGTGTTAGTGATCGCACTGGCGGCAGCATTAATCGCCGGGGCAACAGCAGCGTGGTTTACCGCAGAGACCGATTTACCAACAGCTGAGTTTAAAGCAGGAACGGTTATAATCAGTGCTGATGAAGAGGGTCCGACATATGCAACAGCACCATGTAAATCTTTTAAAAACGTAAACCCGGGAGATTGTGGCAAAGTAACGTGGGAAATCATTAACGAAGGTACAAAAAAGATTGAATTAAGGGTTAAACTTTCGGAATTGTGGATAGTCGGAGAGGACGAGGAAGCGTTATCTACAGATAACTTCTTCTATGCACCGGCTCCCGGCAGCGACTGGGTAATGTATGAGGAAGATGGGGAAATCTGGCTCTACTACACAGGCGGTCCTGTGGCCGGAACATTTAATCCAGACGGAGAGCCTTTTGACCCGGTATCGGTTGAACTTTCTTTGATAGTTGCCTTTGATGGCCCATCAACAGGTAATGAATATCAAGGTAGAGAGTTTGAGTTAAGTGGCCTGGTGGAAGCAGTTCAAGCCTCCAATGGCGCACCCAATGCTGAATGGGGTGATGTTTGGTCAGAAGTAAACGATGAAGATTATACACCTTCCGGATCGGCCGGAGAATATCTTGAATACATTATGGATACACCCTGCTGGGATGTAGGCGAAGAGACCCCGAGTTAATTTCTATTGATCAAAATGGCCTGTTAACCGTAGCTATATGAAAGGTGTGCCGTCTCAAGACGACACACCAAAATGAATATTTTAGATCTTTTTGGTCTAATTGAAAATGATTGGCAGTGTGATTTCAGATTTTTTAAAGGTATTTAAACGGTACCTTGAAAAAGGCAAACCTGCCGAAAGGCTGGGGCGCAAAGCCATAGGGCCTTTCTAACACAGAATGGCAGCCTGGCCGCCGATTATTAAAAAAAAGTTAAAAAATCGGGAGGCAAAAAGTAATGAAGTCAAGAATCATGATGAGTGTGTTAGTGATTGCACTGGCGGCAGCATTAATCGCCGGGGCAACAGCAGCTTGGTTTACAGCAGAGACCGATTTACCAACAGCTGAGTTTAAAGCAGGAACTGTTATTATTGATGCTGATGACGGCCCCACATATGCAACAGCCGAAGGTAAATCTTTTAAAAATGTAAACCCGGGAGATTGCGGCAGAGTCACTTGGGAAATCATTAACGAAGGTACAAAAAAGATTGAATTAAGGGTTAAACTTTCGGAATTGTGGATAGTCGGAGAGGACGAGGAAGCGTTATCTACAGATAACTTCTTCTATGCACCGGCTCCCGGCAGCGACTGGGTAATGTATGAGGAAGATGGGGAAATCTGGCTCTACTACACAGGCGGTCCTGTGGCCGGAACATTTAATCCAGACGGAGAGCCTTTTGACCCGGTATCGGTTGAACTTTCTTTGATAGTTGCCTTTGATGGCCCATCAACAGGTAATGAATATCAAGGTAGAGAGTTTGAGTTAAATGGCCTGGTAGAAGCAATTCAAGCCTCCAATGGCGCACCCAATGCTGTATGGGGTGATGCTTGGGAAGATGTAACAGCAGCAGGTTATGCTCCTGACGGATTAGCCGGAGAATATCTTGAATACATCCAAGGAACGCCCTGCTGGAATGGAGGCCACGAAGAACCCGATCCTGAAAAATATACAGTTTCAGCAATTGTTGTAGAAGAAGGCAATGGCAGTGTGAGTGGCACGGGATCATTTCTTCCCGGTGCAGCTGTTGAGTTAGAAGCAATACCTGAAGATGGATTTGAGTTTGTCAGGTGGGAAGGTGCGGAAGGGCTTCCTGATGTTTCCATAAACGGTGCAGCTCTATCCTTCACCATGCCGGAGCAAGATGTCACCGTAACGGCCGTTTTTGAAGAAATTCCCGAACCTTCCAGAGCTATCAGGATAGAAATATATGGGCCAACAAAAATAAAAATACCGGGGTGTGGCAGTGTTTCGAAACAATACACAGCTAAAGTATTTGATCAATATAACCAGGAAATGACCGGCCAGACAATAGTTTGGAGTGAAAACAAGAACAAAGTTGACATTAATCAAAATGGTCTATTAACAGTATATTCGAGTGCTTCTAGAGGTGACTTTACGATTACAGCGAAAGTCAAAAATACAGATGTGAGTGGAACTTACATCGTGAAACTTTATTATATATTACCTCTTAGCGACGGGGAAGATTGCACTGAACTAGAATAGAGATACTACTACGCCAATGGCGCCAATGGTGCCAGGCACTCACTTATACACTTATTGGTTTGTAGTTTAAGTGCGCAGATATGTACAACTAGGGTCTAACGAAAAAAGGGCTAAAAGGACTTAGATTCATATAATACATGAATTTTCCCACGGTGTGCCGCCGTAACGCGGCACACCCCTCAAAAACATAAACTAAGAGCACTACATTAGCTAAACCCCAAACGAAACTTACCTAATGCATAGGGCCTACACCCGCTAAGGAGGGTAGATGATATGACATCAACCATAATCAAGAAAATAATGACTGTTGTATTTGCAGTCTGTCTTATAATTGTTGCTGTTCCCAGAGCGGCTTTGGGTGAACCTGGGTACACCATTGTAGGTGACGATAACGGCTTAGAAATATACATTCCGTCAAAGACGGTGGATACGGGAAATCTAAATCCAGGGGATAAAATGTATTCCTGCCTGAAACTAATAAATACCGGCTCCCATCAGCTTAATGTTTATATAAGGACCAATATAAAAAGTGAAAGATCCCCCAATGGCGGACGCCTGTCGGAAGTGATGGCACTTATCATCAAAGACGGTGATAATGTCATTTCTGATAGTTCCTTCAAAGCTGCAGCAAAAAAAGGCAATATTTACATCGGGAAAATGGCTCCGGGGACAGAGAAAACCATCTGTTTCTTCACAAATTTACCTGAGGAAACCGACAATAAATACCAGGCAGCTTCCATGAAGGTAAACTGGACCTTTACCACCCAAGCCGATGGGGGTGGGGGCGATGATCATGATGATAAACCACCGAAACGTCCACCCAAGGATGATGATGATTATGATACCCCGCCAACACCTCCCATCGAAGATGAACCAATTCCCCTAGGGCCTGGTGAAACTGAAGTACCCTCCGAACCGGAAATAATTATCATTGAAGACGAAGATATACCCACAGGCCCTGCGGATATGCCTACAACAGGCGAAACCTCGCCATTTTGCTATTATGGAACCGGAGCTTTAGCCGTAATGCTGGGCATGGCAATAAGAAAAGACAAAGACTGGGCTGGGAAGTGAAAGACCTCTCAGCCTTTTTATTTTAGATTAGAGGTATGACATATGAGAAGAAAACTGTCTGCTGCAGTTATAATTATAGGAATTGTAGTTATGCTCTATCCATTTCTGGAACAGGGCTTCACCCGGTATTGGCAGCAAAGGTTATTGTCTGACTGGGAAAGTAAAGCAGTGATTCAAGAATATGATGAAATTGACCAATTGCTGCAAATGGAACTTGAATATGCTGAAGAAGATGAAGTTGAAAACAGGGCACCACTAACTCCCCAGGGTGAAATGTTGGGGGTTTTGCTTATTGATTCTATAAACGCAAGATTACCCATAATAAGCGGATTAAATGAAACCAATCTAAAAATCGGAATATCATACCTTGAAGAAACCCCGAAGTTCGGTGAATACGGAAATACAGTTTTGGCCGGTCATAGGGGTCATTCCTATGGACGGCTGCTTAATCGGTTGAATGAGGTAAAGATAGATGATGTAATTGTCATTTCCACCAATGACGGCGATTTTAAATATAAAGTTTATAATGTCGTAATAGTCAAGCCTGAAGCAATACAGGTATTATACACTGATAAGAAAGAGAAAATACTTTCCATTGTAACTTGTGAGCCTGTTCACAAACCTACTCTCAGATTGATAGTTCAAGCAAAACTGGAGCTATAGATCTGGGGTAGTTTATTCTAAAAATTAGGAACATAGACCTATGGCTTTATATCAAAATTATGGTATAATAAAATTGAATATTGTAATAAAATCCAAAACTGAAAAAGGCAAACCTGTCGAAAGCCAGGGACGCAAAGCCACGAGTCTAAAGCAGAGTGCTATGACGGTCGGGTTGCCGGTTAAGGAGAACTAACAACTGTTAAGATTAATCCTTATTTGGTTAACCCCAAGTAAGGATTTTTTTGTATTATGTTTAAAATTTAATCCAAGTGCTGATGCTCCGAGCAAAGCACTTGAAAAAGGCAAACCTGTCGAAAGACAGGGACGCAAAGCTACGAGTCTAAACCCACATCACATGGGCATGACGGTCGAGCTGCCAAGTCAGTTCCGATTTTGGACATGCTGGGGGAGAGGGCATGAGGATTATCAAAGGATTTATTATTACAATCATGATTTTATTTGTATTGTCTATTACCATTCCCATTCCTGCTAACGCTGAGGGAATCTATACTATTGATACCAAACAAATACGCAATGGAGTTTTTTCTGTAAATTATTCAATTAATAAAGATAACAAAGTCAAACTGATGGTGCAAAAAGATGGGGCAACACTTTATTATAATCTTACCGGACAGGAAGCTACTGAAGTGTTTCCCTTACAGATGGGAGAGGGCAGTTATACAATCGCCGTGCTGGAAAACATCGGCGGAAACCAGTATAAACAAGTAATCAAAGAGACTGTCGAAGTAGCAAATATAAGTCCGCTTGATGTTTACCTTTGGTCTATTCAGATAATAAACTGGAATGATAAAAGCTATGTAGTCCAAAAAGCTAATGAGTTAACTGAAAACATAAAAAGTGATGATGAAAAAGTCAAAATTGTATATGACTATATTATAATAAATTACAGTTATGATTTTGAAAAAACTGGTCTGACTTATGATTACCTTCCTGACATTGAAGAAATGGCAAAAACCAAAAAAGGTACGTGCTATGACTTTAGCTCTTTATTTGCTTCAATGTTGAGAAGTGTTGATATTCCAACAAAACTGGTAAAGGGCTATGGAGATAAAGTCAAGGGATACCATGCTTGGAATGAAGTATATTTAGACGGAAAATGGTTTACAATCGATACTTCTTTTGATGCTCAGATGGCTCAAAACAAGCAAAGCTATTCCATGTACAAAGATAGCAGTAATTATGACAAAGTAAGTGAGTTTTAGACGGTACCAGGCACCCAAGTTATTAAGTTAGAGGTATACCATCGCTGATACGAACCCCTAAAAAGCTAAAACTGAAGGCAAAAAAAGCCATAGGGTCCTGAGAAGTTAAAGCCCGGGTTTTTTTAGTAAGTGCTGGCACTTATTTTTTAAATATATTATGGTTAAAACTTACAATTAAACTAAAGCATATTTTTATAAAATTCATACTTGACATTAATAAATACAAATGATATACTATTCAAAATAAACTTTACTAGGGAGAATATTGATTATGAACAGCTTATCGTACATCAACTTAATTTCCGTGTTTAATAGCCAATTTAGATAGGGTTTGTACCTACTTAAAAAAGAACATAGGTACAAACCCAGTTAAGCCTTGGATTAAAAGGGTTTGTATCTATGTTGGCTATAATAATAAGCTTTTCATAAAATAAATATAAAGCCACATAGATAAACACTATGTGGCTTTTTCGTATCTCAAAGATTTAAAGCCACATAGGCGAGCACTATGTGGCTTTTTTGTATCCATATATTTAAGTGCGTGAAAGGGGAATTTTTATGGGAGCTATACAAGAGATGTTAATACAAAGTTTAATACTATCAATTATGGTCTTGGGGGTATATGTAAGCTATAAAATATTAGATTTTCCGGATTTGTCGGCCGATGGGAGCTTTACTTTGGGAGGAGCGATGATAGCTGTCACCTTAAAGAATGGCATATCACCTATTGCGGGGTGTGTTATCGCACTAATTGGAGGGTTGATAGCTGGTTTATTGACCGGGATCCTGCATGTAAAGATTAGAATATCAAATCTGCTTTCAGGAATTTTAGTCATGGGGATTTTATACTCTGTAAACTTGAGGATTATGGGAAGAGCGAATATTCCTATTTTTAGTGAAGACAATATATTTTCAAGTTTTAATCCTTTAATAATCATCGTTGTTATTGTTGCTATTTTCAAGGTATCCCTTGACTTTTTTTTAAGAACCGGTTTGGGATATACGCTTAAAGCCGTTGGTGACAATCCCCAGATGGTAAAATCCCTTGGGATAGACATAGGGAAAATAAAGATATTGGGGCTTATGCTTTCCAACGGTCTGGTGGCTTTTTCCGGTAGTATCATGGCACAATATCTGGGGTTTTCGGATATTTCGATGGGGATAGGAACGTTAATTTTGGGGATAGCATCGATCATAATCGGAACGTCAGTTATCAATAAGTGGAGGTATCTGGTAGAGACAACTTGGGTGATTGTAGGGACGATTATATATCAAATAACCATTTATTTTGCAATGAACACAGGGCTTACCCCTGTGGATTTGAAAATGATTACATCTGTTGTGATTGTCATATTCATGGCTATCAGCAGCATGAAAAACAGAGAGAACAAGAGGAACAGGAGGACGACGGCTAATGCTGGAAATCCGAAACTTGTCAAAAAGCTTTTTTAATTCCTATGCGGGAGAAAACATAATACTTAAAAATATAGATATGAACGTTGAAAAAGGCGATTTTATCAGTATAATCGGCAGCAACGGTTCAGGTAAATCAACATTGTTAAATATAATATCAGGGGTGGTTACGGAAACTTCAGGAAGCATATATCTTGAGGGTGAGGATATAAAACAAATGCCTGAACATGAAAGAGCAAAAGTCATAAGTAGGGTTTTTCAAGATCCGACTTTAGGCACATGCCCTTCCATGACCGTCAGGGAAAACCTTTCCATGGCACTGAATAAAGGCGATTTAAGCAATCTGAAGTTTTGTCTCAGACATAAAACTGAAAAGCTGGAAGAAACGTTGATGGATATATCCCTGGACTTAAAAAAAATTATGGATGTGGAGGTGAAATACCTGTCCGGAGGGCAAAAGCAAGCTTTATCACTGTTGATGGCAAGTGTAACAAATCCCAAACTGTTGCTGTTGGATGAACATACTGCGTCATTGGACCCTAAAACGTCAAGGGAAATCATGGAGCTTACCGAAAGAATAGTCAGAGAAAAAAACATTACAACTTTGATGGTTACTCACAACCTAAAAGATGCTATTTTATATGGAAACCGCTTGATTATGTTATATGGAGGTGAAATCAATTTAGACTTGAGTGAAACTCAAAAGAAAAACCTAAAAACAGAAGATATATTAGTGAAGTTTGACTATGTTGTTTGAAATTTTAAAATTTGGGAGGCGATATAAATGAAAAAGCTAATAATTAGCTCGCTAGTCATGATGATTGTGCTGGCGGGATGTGGAGAAACCGTCAAAGAGGAAGTAATTAATATAGGTATAAATCAATTAGTGGAATTTGACGCATTGGATCAATGCAGGGAAGGGTTTATACAGGCACTGGAGGATAATGGATACAGTGATGGAAAAAATATTAAGCTTGATTATCAAAACGCCCAAGGTGAAATGAACATTGCCCAAACCATCAGCAAAAAATTTGCTTCAGAAAAGAAAGATTTAATCTTTGCCATTGCAACACCCTCTGCCCAAGCATCATATAATGCAACCAAAGAAATTCCAATACTGATTTCTGCCGTAACCGATCCAGTCAAGGCAGGAATAGTAAAGAGCATGGATAGACCTGACACGAATGTTTCTGGAACTTCCGATTATTTACCGGTGGAAAAGCAATTGGATTTAATGAAAAAATTACTGCCAAATGTAAAGAAAATAGGGGTTTTATATAACACCAGTGAAGTAAATTCCGAAGTGCAAGTCGATGAACTCAAAAAAACCGCAACAGAATATGAAATTATTACATTGGGAATAACCAGCACCAACGAGGTTAACAATGCTATTAACAGTCTTGTAAAGAAGATAGATGTGCTTTTTGTGCCTACAGATAATTTGGTTGTTTCTTCTTTGCCCATAATAGTAAGAAGCACCCTGCAGGCGAAAATTCCTATTATTGCATCTGAGCAAGGGTCTGTGGAATTGGGAGCATTGGCGACAGCGGGAATTAATTATTATAAATTGGGATATGAGACTGGAAAAATGGCTGTAGAAGTGCTAAAGGGCACGGGAATATCCAACATGCCTCTAAAAATTTCAGAAGAAACGGATATCTTCATAAACGAGGATACTTTAAAAGCCTTGGACATTCCTACCCCATCCATTGAAAACATCATTTACGTAAAAACGCACCCCACTTTTTGAACTGAACCCTGTCAAATAGACAGTGGAAATTCAATAAAAGTCAATAGAGGACATGGCAATTACAAAAGAACTTTAAGCCATTTTAACAATATTTTTAGGAAGTTACCTTTATAGGAAAGGACTTTTATGATAAAATGAGAACGAACGAATTATAGTTATAACAAGATTCTATGTCAGGAACTCTTCTGAGCTGAAGATGACGGTGAGCGTATCCTTTTAATCAAGACCATTGCCATTTATAGCTTGGAACAAACGTAGCAGTACAGCGTGCGGGACGTGTGCTGACAAGCATTTGCCAGGATGCCGAATTGCCCGCAAGCCCCTGTGTAGTGCCGAACCAAGGTTTAGAATGACAGGTCGTGCTTAAGGGAAAGGAGCCGTCATCTTCGGTAAAGTAGCCTTCCTGACTATTATCGCAAACAATGGGAGAGGATGTATTTGTCAGCTCAAATCCATAAGTTTAGAGTATTTGATAAAAATTTAGTTCTTGATGTAAACAGTGGCTCAGTTTTACAGGTGGATGATTTGGTCTATGAAATTCTGGAATATTATAATACATGTTCCCACGAAAGTATCATTAAAAATATTGAAGCCAGATATCCCAAATTAAAAATAAATGAAGC
>CAZFME010000050.1:0-15064 GCA_964520055.1 uncultured Clostridia bacterium | reverse complement strand
GTGATTTTGCTCATACTTTTCCAGTAGCTATTTAACTCTAAAATTAATATAGTATGCTTACTCAGGAAAGGCATGATGACAATTTTATAACTGCTGATAAGTAAATACAAAAAACACCTCCCGCCATCTTTTATAGCGGGAGGTTGATGCATTCTATAGTATAGAATCACTTGCGCGCTATCATCTATTGAGACCCTTACCGAAATATGTCATTACTACACGTTTACTTGGTTTTGGAGTAGCCAAGCTAACAGCAACTAACAGTATACCAGACACTAACATAGATATAACCACCGGATCCATTCCAAAGAATGACGGTATTATTCCTAATTTGGATAAGATATAAGTCAGTAAACCTCCTCCCATACTCACACATGCTCCATATTCATTAGCACGCCACCAATATAATCCCAATAGCAGCGGAAAGAAGTAAGCCGCGGCTAAACCTCCCAAAGCAAACATTATCACCCATTCTAATGCTTTAGGCGGCCTTAGAGCTATGAGGAATACTATTATACAAATTGCTGCAGTAACAAATTGTGTAACGCTTTTCTGCTGTTTTGAAGAAGCTTTTGGATTTACAAAAGTTAGATAGAAATCCCTCACTATTGATGCACTTATTACCAAAGTTATCGAACCAACTGTTGATTGTATAGCTCCTGCAACTCCTGCTAATATTATTCCAGAAAGATAAGGCGGTAACACAGTAGCTGAAAGCATTGGAACTGCATAATCGGCTACTTCTAAATTAGGATAAATAACTCTTGCTAGATTTCCCATCAACTGCAACGGAAAAGTCCATATTATTGTGATAATTGCCCCTAAAATCATCGCTCTATGCATTGTTTTTGTGTCTTTATATGTCAGTGTCGCTGTCACTCCATGAGGTTGAGATATATTGGCTAGTCCAAATATACACCATAGTGAAAAGTTAAAAACAGGGCTCCATCTCCACGGACTTATTAACATTGGATCCATTGAGGCAATTTTTCGCATTGAAATCTCTATAGGAGATAACTTTGAAATCGTTGCGAAGACCAAACAAAATACCGCAATTGTCATGGTAACGCCTTGTACTATTATAGCTGTTGATACCCCTCTTATTCCGCCCAACGCTGTATATATCAAGACAACAATCGAAAATAACACTAATCCTACCCAATAAGGCAATGATGTCATGCTTTCAAATAATCTTGCGCCACCTACAAATTGTGAGGTCGCATGAGCACCTAAAAAAAGTATTATGCTTATTGCTCCTGCAATTCCTACGATACTACTATTTTCATAGCGATCATATAGTATGTCAAAAAAGGATTGAGCATTCGTCCTTCTCGCTATAATCCCTATTTTTTTACCTATTTCGCCTAGGACACAAAAGTTCATAAAACACTGAGCGCTAGCAGCTACGGCATTAGTTAAACCTACATCATACGCGAGTCCGGGTCCACCTATAAATGTTCCTGCACTGGCAATACTTGCTGCAACCATGAAAGCAACTGTAACAGGACCCATTGACCTTCCGCCAGTATAAAATTCATCCGAATAATCTATATCAAAATCACTTTGCTGCAGTTTTCTTTGTGAATAAAACCCAATTGCTGTCAATACAACACTATAAATTACAAATGTTAAAAGCACATAACTGCGTTGTTCAGCTAAATGCGTCATTAATTTCTCCCTCCTTCTTTCATTACTGATTTTTCATCATCCAAGGAAAAATCTTTAAATACGTTCAACACTAGATACGTTACTATGAAAAAGAACACAATGGTTATAGAAATTAAGGCGATAATCCAACTTGGAAGACCGAATATATATTTATATTCATTTACAGGACCACGACCAAGGGTATATGTGACACTTATTGTGGTAATTGCAAACAAGAACCACACTACAAAACACATTATCATCTCACGTTTACATATTTCAAAACGCGGGTCCTTTTCTATTTCGCTGATATCATAATCTCTTGAATCCAGATCAGTCATTTTTAGGCACCTCCACATTTCTTTAGCACTCTACCTGGTAGATTTCCAGTAGGTTTACCGTGATCAAACACTATTTGACCATTAACGATTACATAATCGATACCTTCTGCAAGTGATGTTGCTTTAGTATAAGTAGCTTTATCTTTTATAGTCTCAGGATCAAATATCACTAAATCTGCATCTTTACCAACAGTTAAAATCCCTTTATTATAAAGACCCATCCTTACAGCAGGAAGACTTGTCATCTTTTTTACAGCATCTTCAAGTGTTATAACCTTTTCGTCACGGGCATAATGACCTAATACTCTTGGAAATGTTCCATACATTCTAGGATGAGGCTGCGCAGGTTTTGGAACTGAAATCCCATCTGAACCAATCATGACTAATCTATTTTTTAATACATACTTTACATCATCATCACACATAGCAAAAAAGCAAGCAGTAGCAGCACCACGATTTTCTCTGATAACATCAAAAGCAAGATCAAAAGAATCAACGCCTAGATCATCTGCAGCTTGTCGTACAGTCTTACCTTGTACTTCAAGAGTCATAGGAGCAGATGATATAAGGATATTATCAAAAGAGCCACAATGACGTGCATGATTTTCCCAATCAGATCTATTCTTTATAAAATCTTTGATCTTTTCTCTCTCTTTATTATCTGAAAGTCTTTCACATAAAGCATCAATTCCACCTTCTTGCGCCCATGGTGGGATTATCGCACTTAAAGTTGTACTATGTGCAGGATAAGGATATTGATCTATAGTAACATCTATTCCTTCATCTCTTGCTTGTTCAATTAACTTAAGTGATTCTTTTACCCTTCCCCAATTTTGTTTGCCACATGCCTTATGGTGACTAATCTGAACAGGAATCTTACTTTTCCTACCTATAGTAAGAGCCTCTTGAACTGCATCTAAAAGGCTGTCTGATTCATTGCGCATATGAGTAGTGTATACTCCTCCATAAGACGCTACTACTTTACAAAGCTCAATTAACTCTTCAGTATCAGCATATACTCCGGGTGGATATATCAAGCCAGAGGTTATTCCATACGCGCCATCTTCCATAGCCTCAGCTACTAAATCTTTCATTTCATATAACTCTTTTAAAGACGCTTTACTTTCTCTAAAACCCATTACTGCCAACCTAACAGTCCCATGACCAATACAAAAACCTATATTAAGTCCTACCTTGTTTTCTTCCATCATTTTCATATACTCACCTAAGCTTGTCCACGACCAATCTAACTTTGCTTCAGCATGTATAAAACTGGTATATTCTTTTAACAGTTCTAAATACTGTTGACTTACAGGAGCAGGTGATAAACCACATTGACCAACTATTTCAGTAGTAACACCTTGACTTATCTTAGCAATATTCGATCGATCACGAAGTAATAAAAAATCAGAATGTGAATGTATATCAATAAATCCAGGACTTACAACCTTATCCTCAGCATCTATGACTTTTACATCACTGCTTTTATAGTCCTTATCATAAAGAGTTTTCCCAACATCTGCTACCTTGCCATTACTTACAAAAACTTCCCCTCTATACCATGGATTACCAGTACCATCAATAATCCTAGCATCTTTTATTAATATATCCTCCATTTTTATCCTCCTGTACGCAAACTTTTAAATTTCTTTAGAAACTTTATCTTATTTATGTTATTATTTATATGTATAGTTCTTTTATCGCAGTTTTCCCCAAAGGGAGAATTGCGACTTTTTTTATTAATTATGTCTATTTATCATGATGTCTAATATCACATCATTTGTCTTTATCATTCCGGGTGATGCTATCTTCCCAATGTTTTGCATGGTTTCTTCCACTGTATTTCCTACTATGCCACTATCTTTTGGTATATGTATGTCTTTTAATGTCAGAAGAGCTGAAAGCACTGCGGCACCTGCAGCAGTTACAGCTTTGAAAGAACATCCGAAGTTCCCACCATCACATATTATGCCGGTAATATTTGATGCCATATTTTCTATGGTATTTTCTATGGGTTTTAATCCACCGCCTAATAAATAGCAAGCAGCGGCGCTGACTCCTGTTCCTGCAGCTACAGCACAACCGCAAAAAGCTGAAAGTCTTCCTGAAAAAGCTTTAATGTACATTGTTACAAGATAGCTTAAAACTATAGATCTTGCCAATCGCTCATCATCTATATGTTTCTTTTCGGCAATAGCTATGAGAGGCATTACAGCTATAAGCCCATGGTCACCACTTCCGCATATAGACATTGCAGGTTTTGCTATACCCTCCATACGTGCATCAACAGCAAATCCCGTAAACATTTGAGCATATGTCACCAGATCATTTCCTAAAATGCCTTCTTCCACTAAGTCAAGCATTGCTTTACCTATTTTCATCCCTTGGCCCTTTTTGCCTTCTTCGGCAAGCTCTTTATTTACTCTTACTGCTTCAAGGACAAATGCCAGGTCTTTATATGGCACAATATCAACAAGTTCAACTAATTGTTTTAGCTTCAGCTCCTTGATATTAAAATCCTTTTCCTTTGATATATCTTCCTTATTGTCTTCTTTAAAAATGACCTCACTGTTTTTCTCCACCAACACAATATTCGTATGTTTGTCCTTTATAACGGCTCTGCCTTTTCCTTTGTCCGTTTCAACGGTTGCATCTATAAATATATCTGCTAAACCACGCTTTGCTTTTACTTCTACCTTACCTTCTCCGATAACTTTTTTAGCTTTTTGTACATCTTGACCACATATGTTTTCTAATACCTTCAAGCCCAAGCTTGAATCTCCGGCTATGACACCTAAAGCAGCTGCCATTTCATTACCTTTCTCTTTTGTACCGGGAATTGCACAAGAAAATCCGTTTTTAAAAACCCCCTCATCAGCTAAAACGGTTATCTTTTTTACTTCACCTCCAATTGCTTCATAAGCTTTTGCGGTGGACAGTGCTATTGCAGCGGGCTCTGTAACTCCAAGTGCAGGGAGCATTTCTTCCTTGAGCTGCTTGATAACCGTTTTACAAACTTCACTATTCATATTTATTCCTCCCAAATATGAATAAATTTTTAATTGCGGCGATATTGCTTATATCACTACTCACTCCTTTTTATTGATATTTGAGACCTTTTGTAGTAAGATTATACTAGCCTTGCATTTTCTTTAGATCACATGGTCAATTTTGGTATGCCTTTTCTTGAATTTTATAAACCCATTTTCACATATGAAACTAGGTTGTCTGAATAATAAACTATAGGTTTATTTTACGCAAGTTATGAGCAAGTTCGAAATCTGTGGTTTTATAGGCATATATCATAATACCTCCCAACTATTGTTTTATCTTCGGTTTGATTACTCATCTTTTATACGTATAAACCTTGAGTTTATGAAGGGTCCTTTGTTAAGGCAGGTGTAACAATAATCAAAAAATTATAGTGGTTCATATTCAGCTTCATTTTCCTCTCTTTTTTACGTTTATGATAATTATACTATCTTAAAGTTAGTATGTCAAGTATTTTATCATCTTAAAGTTAGTATTATAGTAATGTGTTGTAAAAAATATACTTTCGTGTGCTTACTCATAGAAAGCAGGCGATATTATGAAAGACAATTTTGTATCCAAACGAATTTACGAGCTTAGAAATAAAAAGAATATTTCTGGTCGGAAATTAAGTTTAGAATTGGGCCTTTCAAATTCATATATAACTCAAATAGAAAACGGTCAAAGAATGCCTTCTCTGGAAAACCTGTCTAAAATTTGTGATTATTTTGGAATAAGTCTGGCGGAATTTTTTTGTAATAATTTAGCTACTGCTAATATTACTAAAGAACAAAAGGAACTTTTAAAAGCAATTAATAAACTTTCCCCTTGTCAGATTTCAGCCATAAAATCCGTCATAAAAGCTATGACCTATAAGGATTAGACACTTAACCTCCTTTAAATCCATTTTACAACAGCTTTAGGTCAACCCCAAATAAAATCCACAAGCTGCTATATGCCCCTGTCCAACTCTGTTTGATTAATAAAAACCTCTATTAGATGGCATTTTCCATTGGTTCTTCTTCAACTATTAACGCTTTGACAGTGGTATCTAATTCTCTTGCTATTTTCTTTAAAAGTGATATAGATGGTTGCTTATGGCCGTTTTCGATATAAGAAATGTACTCTTTTGTAACATTGACTCGGAATGCCAAATGCTCTTGTGTGAAACCTCGCTGCTCTCTGGCTTCTTTTATACAAAACAATATTTACACCTCCATATGAACTATATTAAACCATTATTTTAATTATATCAACCTTCAATTAATCCAATAGATTAATGTAGTGCTAAATAATATCAGCTTTCCTTTAATTTACTACCTTTTTCTTGACATTTGCAGCGTGATAAGCTATATTCTAAATTAAACTTATAGTTTATATTGGAGAAAAAAATATGGACATCGGCTATCGTATAAAACAAATAAGGTCATCTAAAGGCTTGCAGGGTATCCAGCTTGCAGAAAAAGTAGGAATTACGAATGTTTATTTGAGTTACATCGAAAACGGAAGTAAAACCCCTACTATAGATACTCTACGAAAAATTTGTGACGCTCTTGGCGTTACACTAGCAGAGTTTTTTGCAGAAGATAATAAAACTTTGCCTGCTGAATATCTAGAACTGTTGGAAAATGCCAAAGCACTTTCCCTTAAACAGTTAAAAATATTAAATGATTTTTTGAAGACATTAAAAGAATAAAATCTTCAGTAGCTGATAAAATCAAGACCCCGCAAATCGGGGTCTTGATTTTATATTTCAATACTCAATAGTGGTGCATGTTGCTGGGCACCGTAGACATCGCTTTCTCCTATAGCTCCGGCTACCAAAGGCCTTTTTATGGTAATTTTTATGGCCTTTGCAGGATCAAAGTTTATGATTGAACTTATGTCTTCTTCCGGGATTTTGTAAAGGCGGCTGATTAATTCTTTATTTATTGCCTTTTTCTGTTTTACTTTTTCATATGAATCAAAATCCTTAAAGATTATATCCATTGTGAGCTCATAGGGGCCTGAATTTTTGCTCCTGATAACTTCTGCTAATTCTGTAAGGGGAACACCCACTTTACTCACTCCCTTTCATGGTTTTAATCGTAATTGGAAAATACTCTTTCGGATCTTCTACTGTGAGCAAATGGTAAATACTGAACTCATAAACCTCTCCAGCCGGTATATCAGAAGGTGAATAGCGGAAAGCCAGATTGCCTGCGGTAGCTATTCTGCCGGGATATCCGTAATGGAGTAAACTGGAGCGGGTAAAGCTGCAAATTGTATTGGCAAGTTCTTGAGTTTTGGCTACAACTTCAATAACAATTCCCAGTTCATGGGGATTTGAATCCTTTTGAGGTTCCAACTTGCCCATGACCCCATCTCTACCATAGATTGCAAACAATACTTTATATTCATCACTGTTTATATGGGAAAAATTACTTTTTGCCATGTTTTTAACCGCTTCCAAGATGTCGTCTATTTGTCTAATCATAATGGGATCCCTGGTTCCGGCGATGGAAATCGTGCGATAACCGGTCTTTTTTGCTCCTTCAAGTTTTATTGTATATTCTTCTGAAGGTACAAATTTACTTCCACTGACTTTAACCCGCCTATCATCCAACTGGGTGAACTCAGTTTCCTCAAGATCGATTATTCCTCCGGGACCGTGTAGTTTATAGGGATTGTTCTTTTCATAAAGGGTATGAGCTGCTATGGAGGTAACAGTACACTTTCTCTTTGGATTAAGTGCTTCTAGAATAAAGCAATCATGTCTTAATGTACCTAGCATACAGTCACTTCCGCTGCCCGGAGTTGCAGCGATACTGGCACACTCCAGTATTTTTCCCATATGTAGAGCAAGGCCTGCAGGGAACCCCGCTTTAATACAGGGTGCGGCAAAAACAGTAGGGTCAAAGGCGCGCCCGGCCAAAACTAAGTCCACATCATTATCCAATGCGGCCATTATCGGCTCTATACCCATTTGGGCAACTATCTGAGAAGTGTTTTCTATATCTTCTCGAGAAATTTCGCCAGCCGGGGGAAGTGGACTGATTTTCCCTTCTTCATATTTCTCTAAAATATCTGCTTTAGGTATTTCTGCCTCTATTACAGCCACTTTCAGTTCCAAATTCTCTTCTTGGACTATCTCTCTTACAATATCTTCATTCCAAGCCAAGTGCACATTTGCCCCTGAGCCCCCTGCTGTTCCTACTAGGACAGGTATGCTAAGTTTTTTGCCGGCTTTGAGCATAAGCTTGAGATCTCTTTTAACCGCTTCTCGGTCTGTAAAAGATACACCTGCACCAAGATAATAAGGGCCCGGATCGGTAGAACCTGCATCTACCGCTATAATATCAGGTTTTTGCGAAAGGCCGTTCTCAAAAGATTCTTCTGGAAATCCATAGCCTAAAATAGCTGTTGGTGAAAGAACTTTTAATTCTTGCAATCTCCTAAACCTCCTATTATGGTTTTAGTTTCCTTTAGTTTTTAAAAATGCTAAAACTCTATTCATCTCGTTATATGTGATCATTACACCTTCATCGACACCCATGCCTGGCTTTGCAAGTATCTGGCAGGGTCTTGTGGCAAGAGCAATATCAACACATATCTGAGCTGAGCGGTCTGTTTCATTGCAGGTACCACCTTGATATGCCCCTACACCATTTTGTTTGCAATATATAACAGCCTCTATTGTATTGTTTATGCCACCTAAATCCGGTGTTTTTACCTGGATCATGTCAGCAGCCTTTTCATCAACAAAATCCCTTATATCTTCCAAAGTGTTGCACCATTCATCAGCAACTATTTCCACATTGATATGTTGTTCTTTAAGACCTTCTCGGAGAAGTTTCATCTGTTTAATTTGCTCAGTTTTACTGCCTGCATCCATGGGCCCTTCAATTCTGAGCTTAAAGGGTGTTGCCGCTTTCTCCAGTTTTGCAAAATACTCAATCATTGCAGGTATGTCGCCTTCAAAAGCCTCTCCTATTACACCGTAAACATCAATATGAAATATTGGCTGATACTGGGCAGGAGCATTTTCTTTAATCCTGCCTTTTAACCATTGGATATAATCTATTAGTTTCTCACCATTTGTTCCAAGTTTGGTCACATTGTTAATTAATGCATGTGGCAGCACATCCACCTGTTTGATTATCATCTTATCGGCATTTGTATAGCGGCTGTCACCACTTTGGGAAAAAACGGGAATTGGCGTTGGGTCTATTTTAAGCTTATATTCTTCTGCCACAACTTCAGTTCGTGTTATTTTCTTTGCTCTGGCTACTGCATCAAGTAGAGCTTGGGTTATGCCGTAGCGCAATGCTGTGTGGAGTAGTTTTCCGTTTATCTTGTATGTATCAATTTTCTCGGCCAGTCTTCTAAAACTGTCAAGTTCTTGCCCTACTAACATCGGCGCGATTTCCTTTTCAATGATGGGGATAAAATCTTCTGCTAAGAACAGGGGATCACGTCCACCTGCTCCTGAATATTGGACAGCTGCACAATCTCCATAAGCCACTTGTCCGTCATCGCTTACTATCATAACGGAAATTGACTCTCCTGCCTGTCTAACTGCTTCAAAACCTTTAGTCTTAGGCTCACCTTTGTAGATAAATCCATCTTCTTCTGCATCACCTTTAATTGCAGCCTGATCATCAAAGTAAAATCCAGTCAAGCCTTTAGAGGCTATAACTTTGGTAATCTTACTCATTTAATCTACTCCTTTTTTATATAGTTTTCAATTAGGTCTTCCCACCAGCATTCCTTGCCCAATTGCATATATATCATCTACAACCATTTGAAAACTCACGTCCCTGCCTTCGTCTCGCGCCCTTTCGGCCAACTTTTCCTGATGAAATTCCTTTATCTCCTGATTAAAGGGTAGTGAACCAAAATTCAAAAATCGGACACCTCCGTTGTCATCCCTTGCGGGTAGAATTTTCCCGGCATTAAACTGACTGGGTGCAAAGGGAACGTCCAACACACCGCCCTCAAAGGCTCTTACCGCACCTTGGGCCCAGTCGCCTTTCCCTAATTCATATACTCTGTTTAAAATTAGTTTGGTCTCTTTTTTAATGATTTCTTTTTCTGTTTCCAATTCAGCACTCGAAGTCATGCTTTGATCTTTTAGCATATTGATTACCTGTTTTGTTGCTCTTAAGCCTTCAGCATTGGCCTCTTTCGTAGGTACACCCAGGGCTTCATGGGGAGTCTTTACAATTACTTTTGTGGCTTTGCCCAGAGCTGCTGTTGCGGCACCCCAAGATATAACTCCAAAGGCTTGGGCTTCATCCTGTGGAAATCCACCCATCCACTGATGAAAAACCGTTGTCAACATAACATCATAATCGGCCAAATATTCCTTGCCCAATTCCTTTAATGTCTGTATTGCCGCTACATCCTGGGTCAAATTTCCGCATTGGCCATATCCAAGGGTAATACTCCTAACACCCTGTTCAGCCGCTAACAACCCTTCGATAATAGCTATACTGTGGGATATAGAGGGCGGAACCAAAGTCCCGGTCAAAGGACCAAAAGGCTCCCTATTTATTGAAATGCCGTTTTCTTCGTAAAGGCCCACTAACCTGTCTACATATTGCCAATCATAAATTGTCTGCTCAATGGAAACTTTTTTAGCATAAGGGACATTATATGATATCCCACCACCTTCGAAATCCGTAAAACCTCCTGCAATGGTTATCTCAGCTAAAAGCCGGGCGTCGGGAGTGCCGTGTCGTACCTGTAAAGGACAATCTAGTGACTCAACTACTTGTCTGCATTTTTCGACTCCGTGGTTTACTGCAGGGAATCCATTTAGTAAGGATCTGCCTGCTTTCTTGCTTTCCTTGATTCCATTTTCAGCTTCTTCGTACCTGTTTTGCCGGGTATAACTGTCTATAGTTGTAGGTAGTAAGTCAGCCTTGCCCTCTTGTCTTAAAAACTTTAGAAGTGTGATATGTTCATCGATTAAAGCAACACCGGCCCTCGGTTGAATCAATGTAATCCCTTTTACTTTAGCCTCTCTTAATTTATTAGTCATCACTTGAACTTCAGGAAGATTCCGATGATACTTAACAGCTTCCTCAAAGTTTACTTCCTTACCAGTAGGCCATTGATTTAAAACCTCTCTCCTTATTTCATTGAACTTTGCTATACTCCACTTCTTATTTCTAATTTCCATGGTTTACCTCCTTGGAATTGGACTTTTTTCATATATTTTTTTGCCAGTGCCAAAGCCTTATCCGGTACAATCTCAGCTAATAACCCAAGAGATGATAAGAGATATTCCTTATCCAACCACATTTCAGGTGCTTTAGGGGCTAACACCTCAGGGTATTTACTGTCATATAATCCATGTTTCAATATTTCTGTGGGATCATCACTGTGAACCAGCACCCCACCAGTACCTATCACCAAATCTAATCCTGTCAAATCCTTACCATGTTGAACAAGACTTACTCCAAAAGGCCCATATACCGTATCAATTCGCCCTACATGCCTTTTAACTGCCAGATTTGTAGCTGCCTTTGCAATCCCATAATCAATCTGTCTCTCCAGCTCATTATCAGGTATATGTTTTACATCACCACTGACTTTGTTCACATAGCTTTGTATTTCTTCTTGACCAATCTCATCGGGAATATAGTTTGACATGTTTTGAATACCTACTGTCTCAACTAAAGAAGGCGCACTGTATCTCATACCCAAATCTCCTTCTACAGTTCGCTTTACATAAGGCTCTTCCAATCCCCTTAGGGTTACTCCGCTTTGTGCGGGGGCTCCTTTTGCTACTGAATCTATATCCGTTGTTGCACCACCTATATCAACTACCATTATTTCGCCTAAGCCCTCTTGTCTGTTTGTTCCTCTGGCTAATAGTTCCGCTGCTCTCATTACCGCTGAGGGTGTGGGCATAATGACATTACCTGTAAACTTACTTATCTTAGATAGACCTTTTGCATAAATTATCTTACTTAAAAATACTTCCCGAATAGTTTTTCTAACAGGCTCAATGTTTAGACGTTCTAATTTAGGCATTACATTTTCGGATACAAATACTTCCTTTTGAGCTGATTTAAGTATTTTTTCAACTGTGGGTGCTGCAACTTTATTTCCAGCTACTATGATAGGAACATCAAGGTTTAGTTCGGCTATTTTTTCAGCATTATAGATTATGGTTTCTTTGTTCCCACCATCTGTACCTCCTGCTAAAAGTATCACATCCGGTGAATATCTTGTGATTTGCTGTAATTCAGTATCTGTTAATTCATAGCAAAATACACCGCTGACCTTGGCTCCAGCACCTAATGCAGCCCTTCTTGCGGCTTCAACAGTCAAGTCGGGGACGAGACCTATTGCTACCATTTTCAAGCCACCGGCTGCACTGCTGCATGCCAGCTTATGTTCTGCCCTGTCTGGAGCAACACCCATAATCTCTAATTCATTTAAGACTTTTTTTACTCCAATGTTTACATCTTCCCAGACGGTCGTTATGGTTTCAGCTCTAGCTACTAACTCCACTGTCTCTAAATCGAAAGCAGTTGCTTTCGTATATGTGCTTCCAATATCCATCAATAATGCTAATCCCATTGCTCCACCTCACAAAAGTCAACAAAATAGAATTAATTTAAACCTAAATCATGCTTCAAATCTTTAATTGACGTTTCAGGCAAAGTTCCCGGAGGATAAACTCTGTCAAAACCCATGTCTAAAAATTTCTTTTCAGTGGGCTCCCAATCTTGTTTCCCTACCACCAAATTGCCACCTACATATAATAAGACATCATCTAAGCCGGCCTCTATACACTTTTCCTTAAAGCCTTTACAATCCAGCTCCCCATGACCGTAGAGTGAGGAAACTAAAATGGCGTCTGCATCAGTTTCAATAGCTGCATTAATAAAATCTTCCTGGGGTGACAGAACACCGATGTTTACCACGTTAAATCCTGCTTCGGTAAAGGCTTCTTCCAAAATTCTAATGCCTACAGCATGGACATCGGAGCCTATAACACCCATTACTATTGTCTTCTTTTCCTTTGATTGCATACTGGCACCACCTTATAAAAATTTTATTGTTTTGATTAGTAATTCCCGGTATATTTTTGATATTTGTGTGCACGAAATAATAGTATACAGAATATTTTGTATATTTGAATGCTAGGTTCGCTGTATACAGTCGTGCATCATTAGTTATAATACATGTATTCTTGAAATAATGTACTTTTGTATACATAATACAAGCCTGGCCACAACTGGCCTACAGCTTTATTATAACACATATTTAAAATTTTGGTTGATAATTTTTCCGAAAAATATCAATATCGTGTAAAGAAATAATAAAAAACGTCGGCCTCCAAGAGTCTTTTCCCTAAGAGGCCGACAATAAATATGGCATACCTACTTGCAAGGACTATATGTTGTTTTTATGATGTTTTTCTATTCTAAATATAAGCCGTATCTCCCTTCCGTCATGCTAATCATTATATTCTTTTTCTGGGAGTAATGATCAAACATCATCAGATGGGTTTCACGACCGATTCCGGATTTTTTATAACCGCCGAAGGGAGTGTGGGCAGGAAGGTTATTATAGTCATTTATCCACATACGACCTGTTTCTATGCCTCTGGCAACCCTAAGTGCCCTATTGATATCCTTGGTCCATACAGCACCGCCCAAGCCGTATTCATTTTCATTTGCCATTTTTATAACTTCTGCTTCATCTTTAAACTTCAAGAAGCATGCTACCGGCCCAAAAATCTCTTCTTGGGCGATCCTCATATCGTTAGTAACATCTGCAAATATCGTAGGTTGCATGAAACTTCCTTTGTCTAAGCCGTTTTCAGTAATACGGGAACCACCGCAGGCAATTCTTGCCCCTTCTTTTTTGCCAACTTCTATGTAATTTAATATTTTTTTAAGCTGAGTTTCATTAATTTGTGAACCCATAACAGTATCATCTTCCCAAGGTAAACCAACCTTCACCTTTTCAAAAGCACTTACACATTCATCAAGGAATTTATCATAAATGTCTTCGTGTACAAAAACCCTGGATCCGGCACAGCAAACTTGGCCCTGATTAAACAGAATACCTAGCTGTACCCCTTCAATAGCTTTTTCCCAAGGACAATCTGAGAAGTAAATATTTGCGGATTTTCCGCCCAGTTCAAGAGTTGCAGGAATCAACTTCTTGGCTGCTGCATCAGCTATGGTATAGCCTACTTCAGTTGAACCTGTAAAAGCTAACTTCCTAAAGCCTGGGTGTTCCAATATGTAATTTCCGGTTGTAGCTCCACTGCCGGATAGGATGTTGACAACCCCCGGAGGCAGCACTTCATTTAGCAGTTTGCCCAGTTCTAAAATACTCAGCGGAGTAGCAGAAGACGGTTTGATAACTACAGTACAGCCGACAGCTAGTGCAGGTGCCAGTTTCCATGCAGCCATCAACAGCGGGAAGTTCCAAGGAATAATCTGTCCAACAACTCCGATAGGTTCTCTTAAGATAAGGCTTAAAGTATTTTTGTCGATCATCACTGCTTGACCTTCTGCTGCTCTGATAGCTCCGGCAAAATAGCGGAAGTGATCGGAGCTTAATGGTACATCGATATTCCGTGTCTCACGAATAGGTTTACCATTGTCTAATGTTTCAACCATGGCGAGTTTTTCAGCATTTTCATCGATTAGGTCGGCTATTTTAAGCAATAAGTTTGATTTTTCTTGAGGGGTCACATTTTTCCATGTCTCAAAGGCCTTCCATGCTGCATCGACGGCTAAATCCACATCTTCCTTGCCGGCATTGGCACAAGTAGCTAGAAGCTCGCCATTTGCCGGGTTGTAAGTCTCGAACGTCTCCCCATCCTTTGCATCTACCCATTGACCATCAATGAGCAATTGATAGTTTTTGTCAATAGGTTTATCCAATACAGTCATCTCCTTTATGTTTATTTAGGCATAGTATGCCTATAAAATGATATTCAAGAATCATGGAATTTAGCCCTTAAAATGTAAGGAGATTTCTTTATCTGATTTTGTACTCTTTTCTGAATATAATATCATATAATTGTG
>CAZFME010000049.1:0-15149 GCA_964520055.1 uncultured Clostridia bacterium | reverse complement strand
GTCCTTGGGGTAAAGAATTCTCCCCCACCTTGTCCTTCTGCTAAGGCAAAATTACCTAAGAAGTATTCATATACTTCGCCAAAAATATCATTTTCTATATCTGTAGGAATATCGTTGAAGTTTCTAAGCAATCTATTTAAAATCTTGTTATTATCTTCCTTATTTAAATTATAATAACTATCTTTGGGTAATACACCTAAAAGTTCTGGTGAGTATTTCTCAATTCCTTCAATAGCTTCTTTTATCTTATTTGCAATATCTTCTTCTTCGCTCAAATTTAAAAGGTAATCATATCTAGCATTATCAGGCAGATAAAATCCGCATTTCTCTATGGCTATTTCCTGTATTGTCTTTTCTCTTCTACTGCCTTTTAATTCTTCATATTCTCTTAAAATCTCTGATTCATATTGACCATATTTACTATCGGAAAATTTTAAAAATATAAGTCCTAATATTGGCGTAGAATACTCTGATGCCTTAAGTCCTGTATTTGCCCTTAATTCATCTGCAGTATCCCACAGCCTTTTATTTAGATCTTGTAATGTATCTTTGTCCAAAATAGTTTCCTCCTTGTTAACAATAATTTCTTTTTATGTAATTTAGTATAACTGCTAAAAACAACTATATGATTTACTATTTCTGTATTGTATTTTTAAACATTTTTAAATAATTTGTTTTACACAATTGGCATTAAGTTTGTTTCTAAATATATTTTTGCTTTCTATTTCTTTTGACCCTTTATTCTTTTGTAAAAGAAAAATGCACCTTTCCATTTATATTTTTATCGTTTTAGAAATGTCTTAAATATTTTATAGCTTCTTTTCATAATCCGGTTACTCTATCATCTTTTATTCCTCAATTTCTTGATCTTCAATTATATGTCTTCCTGAATTTGCTGAGACATCGGCTTTATGGCGAAGTAGTTCAGTTATAATTGGTGACAAAAAAGATGTAGGTGCACTTTATGTTCTAAATCAACTTTACTGGCGTATTTCTTAAGTATTTCGAATGGCATCAGTTTTAAGCGAACCCCGTTCACTTGTGGATATACGTCTGCTCAAATTAGTAGCTGCATGCTTACGTAGTCAGCTATGGTCTTTTTCACTCTGATGAAAGTGGCACTTCACGGTATTTATTACCTTTACCGCTACGACCTATAAGTTTACCTTTGCGCTATGAAATTGGGAATATCGTCTATATCTGAAAGTCAGCTTTCGGCCTTTTGATACAAACTGTAGCAAAACTATACTGAAAGCCCAAGGTATAACCCCATAACACCAGTTATAGTTGTTGTAACCCTGCGAACAGAGTCGAGAATTATTGTGGCAAGTCCTGTTACAGTTGAAGCCACGATTAGCTACTAGGCTTTGGGGATTTCATTCATATATGCTAAAAAAGCCATCACTTAACTGGCAATCGTATGAGCCAAAATATGTTTTCGACAAAAACTATACGAATCCCTCTTTTTTTAGGTAATTTTAGGCAGGATGGGGGTGGGTAGGCCCACCCGTAGTTGGTAGTAGGACTTTTGAAACTATTACAACGAATTTTACTGCTTGGGGCCTTACCCTTGGTGAAGTATGCAACAAATCCGCCAGAATTTTGTATAATTTAGAAAAACCCTTGACTTACACTCCTTACATATCCATAGTTCTGCTGGCTTTTTTTATTTTTTTATTCATATTGGCTCGAATCTAAACCAAGAGCACTTTATACAGTTCCAGCATCAATTATTCTCATCTGCCCTTTTGGAGCTTCTCTTGTTTTTACTTATTACAAAAAAGCTCCCGAAAATAATTATTTTCGGGAGCTTTTTTCAGTATAGTATTGGGACTATTTAACCTTTTAACCTTCATCAGCTTTCTTTTGGTCCGCCGTACTTTGATTTAAATTTACCGTTCTGAAAGGCGTTATAGTTGAAACAGCATGTTTATATACCAGCTGCTGTTTGCCGTCAGAATCAAGAACAATTGTAAAATTATCAAAACCCCGTACCAGACCTTTTAATTGAAAACCATTCATAAGGTAAATTGTTACAGGAATGTTGTCCTTTCTGATCTGATTTAAGAAATTATCTTGCAGATTTATTTGTACTCTTGTCATTCTGCGTCCCCCTCATATTGTTGTTAAATTTAATATTCTAGGTATTTTTCATTTTCCCTTCAACATCTCTAATAATATTTGATATTATTTTATATTTTCCTTCCTTTGTAATATCAAGCCAAAGGATATTTTTATTACGTAAAAACCATGTATATTGGCGCTTGGCATAATGCCGGGTGTCTCTAGCAATTAAATAAATGGCCTCATCCAAAGTGATCTTGCCATCCAGGTAATCGATGATTTGGCGATAGCCCAACCCCTGCATTGAATTCAAACCCTTTTTATATCCCATTTTTAAAAGTTTTTGCACTTCAGCCACAAGACCATTGTTAATCATTGACAATACCCTTTCATCAATACGCCTGTATAATTCCTCTCTGGGCATTGTTAAGCCATATATAAGCAAATCATATTGGCTTTGCTGCTTTTTTGTCTTTGCTTCATAATATGAAAACGGTTTTCCGGTTTTTTCATATACTTCCAGCGCTCTGATAACCCGACGCAAATTGTTGGGATGTATTTTTTTTGCTGCCTTAGGGTCCAACTTTTCAAGTTTTTTGTATAGATAATCATTACCATATTTTTGAGCTACGCTTTGCAGTTGTTTTCTAAAAGAATCATCTTTTTTAGCTTTAGAAAAAGTATAATTATAACAGACAGAATTTATATAAAATCCTGTCCCCCCGGTCAATAGCGGTATTTTACGGCGACGGTGAATATCTCGGATATGAAGTTTTGCTTGAACTTGGAAATCAGCCGCACTAAATTCTTCATCGGGATTAATAATATCGATCATATGATGTGCTACCCCTTTTTGCTGTTCTAATAAGGGTTTAGCTGTTCCGATGTTCATATGGCGATATATTTGCATTGAATCAGCGGAGATTATTTCTGCACCTATTTTTTGTGCCACTTCTATTGCTATTTCTGTTTTTCCTACTGCAGTAGGCCCCACAATAACTGCTAGCAACTCTTTTTGCATGTACTTATGTCCTTTTAAATTTCTTTTCCAATTCATTTTTGGTCATTGCTATTATAGTGGGCCTACCATGCGGACAAGAGTAAGGGCCTTCGGTTTTTTTTAACTGTTCAAGCAACTCTTGAATTTCTATAGGTGATAAAACATCCCCCGCTTTTATGGCGGTATGACATGACATCGAAATTATTAACCTTTCTTTTGTAGAATACCCGACATATTCACTGCTATTTATTTGGTCGAGAGTATCACGTAATGTTATTGGGTCTACAGGTTTATTGAAAATATATGGAACTGAACGAATGAGCACAGAATCCGTTCCAAAAATCGAAAAATCAAAACCCATTTTTAAAATATCTGCTTTATAGCTTTCTATCAGCATCATCTCCTGGGTCGAGAGGTATAAAACATATGGAGCCACTAAATTTTGAGAATCTGGCGGTTTAGTATATCTATTAGAATACAGTTCATACAATATCCTCTCATGAGCAGCATGTTGATCTACTAAATAAAACTCATTTTCCCCTTCAACCACTATATATGTATTAAACAACTGACCGAGAATTCTTTGAAACTCAAACTTTTGTGCCTTACTCTCTATTAAATCATTAGGTTTTTCAAGTCCTACCTCCTTTGGTTTTACTACTGTATCAGAACATTCCATCATACTTTTTTCCTTTTCTATGACTGATGGTTCTTTTACGAAATCTATTGAAGCTTGTGTTTCATTATATATTTTGTTATGATTACTGGAATTATATTCATTTTTTGGTAACGCATCTCTTTTTAATTCTAACTGAGTTTGGGTAACAATTGGTTGTGGATTATTTATATAGGGTTTATCGAAAGTTTCTTTTGGAATTAATACATTTCTCTTTAAACTATCATTAACAACATTAAACAGTGCTTGATGAACCTGATTCTCATTTTGAAATTTTATCTCCATTTTTGATGGATGTACGTTAACATCTATTTGTGAATTACCAATATCTATAAAAACAATTGCTATCGGAAATCGTTTTATAGGTATCATAGTCCTATATGCCCTTTCCAGACAAAAAGTGAGGCCTGAATCCTTAATAAAGCGGCGGTTTACAAAAAATGTCTGCCCAGAACGATTGCCCCGATTAAAACTTGGTGTTGATATATATCCCCAGATTTTACCGCTGTCAAAAACCCTTTCAATGGGTATGACTTGCTTAGCCAAATCCACCCCGTATACCTTAGCGATGACTTCTCTATAATCACCATTGCCACTGCTATAAAATAATTGTTTACCATCATTGATAAAACGAAAAGATATATCTATATTCCCAAATGCAACCCTTGTAATTAAATCTGTTATTCGTGAAGTTTCATGGGTATTATTACTTAAAAACTTTAGTCTTGCAGGAGTGTTAAAAAATAAATTTCTAACTTCAATTAGGCACCCGTCTGTAGCGGCAATTTCATCAAATTCTTCAATTACACCACCATTTATCTTACACAGAGTTCCTACCGGGTCCTCTTTAATCTTAGTTATTACCGATAGATTTGAAACCGCAGCAATGCTTGCCAAAGCTTCTCCTCTAAATCCGAGGGTGTTTATATTAAATATATCATCAGCTTTACTGATTTTACTTGTGGCATGTCGCTTAAAAGCTAGTTTCACATCTTCTCTGGACATACCCTCGCCGTCATCAATAACTTTTATGCTTTTTTTACCACCTTTTTCAATTTCAACAATAATATTTTTGCAACCGGCATCTATAGAATTCTCTATAAGTTCTTTTACTACAGAAACCGGTCTTTCTATAACTTCACCGGCTGCAATTTTAGAGGCTATATCATGCCCCAGAATGTTAATTTTCCCCATTGATCTTCTCCTTAAATCAATTGCCTTTTAATAGAAAATAAAAAGTTTAGAGCCTCTAAAGGAGTTAAAGTGTCTATATTTACCGATTTTATCTGCTCTATTATTTCCTCATTTTTATAAATATCTAAGTTTAACTGACTCTCATTTAAGTCTGCGTCATTGGCAGCTGCAACATCTGATATAGATGCTTTATCTTGAGGTTGATTTTGCTCTAGATTGGCTAAGATGTTTTTGGCTCTGTTAATTACGGCGATGGGAACTCCGGCTAGTTTGGCCACTTGTATACCATAACTTTTATCAGCTTCTCCAGGAATGATTTTTCTTAAAAATATAACATCCTCACCTTTTTCCTTAACGGTAATCTTATAATTTTTAATACCATTTAAGTCTTTTAAGGCTGTCAATTCATGGTAATGAGTGGCAAACAGTGTTTTAGACTTTATATTTTTTTGTATGTATTCTATAACCGCCCAAGCAATGGAAAGACCGTCAAAAGTACTGGTCCCACGGCCTACTTCATCTAAAATCAAAAGACTTTTGTTGGTGGCGTTCTTAAGTATATTGGCTATTTCCATCATCTCTACCATAAAGGTGCTTTGTCCCAAAGCTAAATTATCCGAAGCTCCTATACGTGTAAAAACACGGTCTACAAGACCCATTTCAGCTTTTTTTGCAGGGATGAAACAACCGATTTGGGCCATTAACACAATTAAAGCAACCTGTCTCATATAAGTAGATTTGCCCGCCATATTAGGACCCGTTATTACAGAAATCAGATTGTTACCACAATTTATCCTTGTATCGTTGGGGATAAATAGTTCTTCTTTTTGGGTAAGTTCAACAACCGGGTGCCGACCTTCTATAATATTTATCTCATCACTCAGAGTTATTTCAGGTTTTATGTAGTTATTGCTATATGAGACTTCGGCAAGTGACAACAATGCATCCAGTAAAGATAAATTGTAAGCACTCTGTTTCAGTCTGGGGATTTCTTCAATAAGCCTTTCACGTATTTTACAAAATAAATTGTATTCTAATTCCTGAAGTTTTTCTTTAGCATTGAGTATAAGTGATTCGTATTCCTTTAATTGTTCAGTAAAATAACGTTCAGAATTAGCTAATGTTTGTTTTCTGATATAGTTTTCAGGAACCATCGCAAGGTTAGATTTAGTTATTTCTATATAATAACCAAAAACCTTGTTAAATCCAATTTTTAAAGATTTTATCCCGGTTTTTTCTCGTTCATTTTTTTCTAAATCAGCTATCCATGCCTTACCTTCACGCGAAGCTTTTCTAAGTTTATCTATTTCTGAATTGTACCCGTCTTTAATGATATTTGCCTCTTTAATTGTCAAAGGAGGATCATCAGATATGGATTTCTCTAGCAACAGGCATACATCTTCCAGTGGATCTATTTGTTCATAGATATTATGCATAAGCTTCGAGGTGCACTGAGCAAGGATACATTTAATTTTAGGTAATCTCATTATAGTATTTTTTATAGCCAATAGATCTCTGGCATTGGCATTTCCACAGACTAATTTCCCGGTCAAGCGCTCTATATCGTAAACATTTTTCAACTGTTCCTTTAAATCCGCTCTTAAGATATAGTTGTTGAATAATTCCCCCACTGCATCTTGCCTTTGCTTGATTCTCAAGATATCAATTAATGGTTGTTCAGTCCACTTTCTGAGCAGCCGTGCACCCATTGCTGTGGATGTTCTGTCCAACACCCATAAAAGGCTCCCTGTCTTTTTACCTTCTCGCAGACTCTCGGTTATTTCGAGATTTTTGCGGCAGGCAAAATCTAAAATCATAAAATCGCGATTTTCATAATAAGAAATAGAGTTAATATGTGATAGATTTGATTTTTGAGTTTCGTTTAAATACTTTAGGCATGCCCCGGCAGCTCTACAAGCCAGTCTTTTAGCCTTGAATTCTCTGATATTTTCTTCGCCAAACTGTGATAATAATAAATCTAAAGAGGCTTCTTCATCAAAATATACTTCATCTCTAAAAGTAAAATAGAGATCCAGGTTTTCCTTTAGCTTTTTATATAATAGCTTTTCTTTTACCAGTTTATGATTTGTTAAACATTCCCTCGGTTCAAATCGACTGACTTCGTTTATCAATTCATGATATGGGTAGGCTGATTTTAATTCTGTTATATCAAATTCACCTGTCATCAGGTCTACAAAAGCTAGCCCACATCCATCCCCAGCCTTAAAGACACATCCTAGATAATTGTTCTTATTTTCTTCCAAAGCATTTAAATCGGTAATGGTGCCTGGCGTGACAATTTTTACCACTTCTCGCTTTACGATTCCTTTTGCGAGTTTGGGGTCTTCAACTTGTTCACATATGACAACTTTGTAACCTTTAGATACAAGTTTGGAAACATATTGATCTGCTGCATGATGTGGCACTCCGGCCATGGGCACTTTATTGTCAGGGTCCCTGGATGTAAGTGTAATCTCCAGCTCTTTTGAGCAAATATGAGCATCCTCAAAAAACATCTCATAAAAATCGCCTAGTCTAAAAAAAACTATGTAATCTTTATATTTATTTTTTATCTCTTTATATTGTCTTATCATAGGAGTGTCCATTTAAAGCAAAAACCCCCTGCATGTCCCATCTTATAATCTCACCTAATAAAGACCAAGTATGAGGTTCGGTAATCTTTACATTAATAAGTTTGCCTATTAAATCTTTAGAGCCGTCAAAGTTCACCAGTTTGTTTGTTCTACTTCGCCCGGATAGTCTGCTGACATTGCCCTTGCTAACTCCCTCAACCAATACCTCTTGTATTGTTCCTTTCAGACTCATGTTTTTATCCCCTGTTATGACATCCTGTACCTGCATCAGTCTATTGAGTCGCTCTTTTTTTATATCATCCTCAATTTGATCCGCTATTTTAGCTGCCGGAGTTCCCCTGCGCTTAGAATACATGAAAGTAAAGGCTGAGTCAAATTCCACCTCTTTCACCAGATCAATAGTATCTAAAAAATCCTCTTCTGTCTCACCGGGTAAACCGACGATTATATCAGTGGTAATAGCTATATGCGGAATGGCATCACGCAGTTTTTTAATTAAGTCCATATAATGCTCCCTGGTATATTTCCGATTCATTTTGGATAAAATCCGATTGCTTCCTGCCTGAACAGGTAGATGAATATGTTCACATACTTTTTTACATTCCTTCATTGCTAGAATAAGATCATCAGATAAATCTTTCGGATGAGAGGTTATGAATCTTATGCGCTTAATACCATCAATGTTGTTTACCTTTCTCAAAAGTTCGGGAAAAGTCACAGGTACTTCTAAATCTTTGCCATAAGAATTTACATTTTGACCTAACAGATTAACTTCTATGAAACCTTCTCCGGCAAGGTTTTTGACTTCTCTTAAGATACTTTTCGGACTACGGCTTTTTTCCCTACCCCTTACATATGGTACAATGCAGTAGCTGCAATAGTTATTACACCCATAGGTAATTGTCACCCAAGCTTTTACATCATCTGCTCGTTTAATCGGGAGATTTTCATCAATATCCGAGTTTCCTACTATTTCAATTACTGGTAGATTTGCTTGTCTGGAGTTTTCAATAAGTTCGGGTAGCTTATGAACATTTTTTATACCAAATAAAATATCCACATAGGGCATTTTCTCTGATATATGTTCGATGACATGCGGTTGCTGTACCATACACCCGGAAACAGCAAGAATCAAGTTGGGATTTCTCTGTTTAAACTGCTTTAGCTGTGCTATCCGTCCATATACCTTTCTCTCAGCATTTTCTCTGACACAACACGTATTTAAAATGATTACATCCGATTCTTTAAGTGTAGCGGCTGGACAATACCCCATCTTTTGCAGGATGCCTGAAATCACTTCGCTGTCATGGGTATTCATCTGACAACCCCATGTCAATATTTTATACTTTAAAGGATTCTTCCATTTAGCACTCATAATAGCCACTCCTTGTCCCAGAATGTTACTGTTTTTTAATTGGTATCGACCACCGAACGAATATGCCAAAATCCCTGGTTGGCGCTATATTTATAACCGTCAGGGTGTTTATAGAATTCTCCGATGTGATAAGAATTGCGCACACGAAAAAAAGACAGTAATGCCAAAGATAAGACGACGGTGGTGAGAATTGTATACACGGTAAACATAAGCCGAACATGAGCCCTAAATAACGTAAAATGGCCCTATAGCCACCGGGGTTTCTATAGTGGACCATGAATGCAATTATGCCGGCTTTGATATAGCTTACTTTAACTATATTTATATTTCGGACATAATTCTTTTGCCTTTGCCAGTGCGTTATTAAAATCATGCCATACATCCCATTTAACTTTGTTTAAAGTTTTTCCTTGCTGACGGAGAATATACGCCGGGTGAAATGTGGGCATAATCCAATATCCTCCTGAATTTATCCATCGCCCTCGTTCTCTCATAATACTGCTGCCGGATTTAAAGTAATTTAAAGGAATTGCACCTAATGCTATGATAACTTTTGGTTCAATAAAACATAACTCAAGCTCAAGATTATAAGAGCAGGCTTTAATTTCTTTTTGTATCGGCGTCCTATTTTGTGGTGGTCGGCATTTTATCACATTGGTTATATAAATCTTTTCGCGTCGGATCCCCATTTTATATAAAATGGTTGTGAGCAACTGCCCCGCGCGTCCCACAAAGGGTCGGCCTATTTTGTCTTCTTCAAAACCCGGCCCTTCACCAATTAAAACCAACGGGGAATTTAAAGCACCTTCACCTGCTACCTTTTGAGTACTGCTTTCGGCCGAATAAAGAGGGCAGTCTTGACATAAGTTTAAATGCTCTTTTATTTTGCCGTATAAGTAATCCCTCTTTTCTTGCGATTTTACATCATTAATTTTTAGTGATGCAAGTATATCAGCAGCATTTGAATCCGGTATATTGAATTTATCTTTTAAATCCAGCATCAATTTCATGCTGGCCGGTAAATTGATTTGCATTGCCGTAAAAGATTTCTCAATTTCATCTTCAATGGCCATCCAAATTAACCCCCTTATCCTATGTTATATTATAGCATAAAGTCATTAATTAAATAACCCAAAAATATACAATTGGTTTTTGTGTAGAAACTCTTCTGAGGTGTGGAATCATAATTGTCTTTCCCAACATATAAAGAGGCTGCTACAACAGCCAATTATTAGTTAGCGTGTAACAACCTCTTAATCTTCACATTCAATTGTGAGTAATTCATTACTAACGACGGTATCATCGATGTTTTGATTTTCTTCAACTTTTTCGCCCATGTACAATAGTGTGGGGGTTGGGTTGTAAGTATCTCTTGATATTAGCACATTATGTATCTTTCCCCCTTTAGTATATTTCTTCCAGAGATTTACCACATAGCCGGGAGTCCCCTTTCTTATTCTAACTTCACCTTTTTTTAGATTAAAATCCTTTTTTATGGTAACAGGGGATGGAATAGTTTTGATAGTTTCAGAAAACAACTCTACAGTAGTATCAATTGTATTTTTGCCATAGAATTTTACCGTCAGATTATCTTCTATAACTTCGGCTATTAACAGAAGATATCCACCCGTGTTATTCCTGAACTTCAAATCAATAGTGTCGTAATTTACAGTGGCATCACGGCCCAAAGGAACATAGCTTACCGGTAATGAATGATTCATTCTTTCTATTATTTCAAGGTCCGTTTGTAAGGCAAGGTTATACAGTGTGCTGGAAACCTGACATATACCACCGCCTATATCGGGAACCGTTTCATTGTCAATAAAGACTGGCGCTTCTTGATACCCCTTATCCCGGGTGCGTTCACCCACTGTTTCATTAAAAGAAAAAATATCTTCAGGTGCAAGTGTGTAACCATTTATCTTTCTTCCGGCTATTTTAATATTTTCCGTTCTTCCTTTCAAGTTTTTATTAAATTTTGTTGAGTACTCCGCCACTTTTATTTTGATGCCCATTGCTACTAAAGCTTCTTTTGTCTTGCCAGCTTTCCATTCTTTAGTGGGAATTTCCAATTTTCTTTTATTAGACCATATGGCTTTGGCAATGCTCTCCTTTAGTTTATCTTCGTCTATAACTTGACCCTTGACATCGTCAACTATGGAAACCGTATCATCATCATTTACTTTGAAAGCAGCGTCTATAGGTTCAGTTATTATGGCTTCATTCAGTTCAGCGAAGGTTTGCCGCAGGTTATCCTCTTTGTATTTAATAATAGGCTCCCCTCTGAAAGGGGCTTTTTTTAAGCATCGGTGTAAATTTATTCGTTGTAATACGTTTTTACTTTGTATATATTTAATAATATTATCTACGCTTTTATCCACATCAACGTCAATATGTTCAGATATTGCGAAAACCCATTGCTTGTCATTAAAGGTAAGAATAATGGGGTTTTTTATTTTTTCTTTTATGAAGCTTTGAAACGTATCCGTTGCCTCTTTCTTCGTTAAGCCTCCTACATCAACATCCCCTATATATATGCCGGTAGGAATTAACCCATTATAATTGTAGTCATTTAATAAAACTATGGCAATTCCACATAAGAGTAAAAGAATGAAAACGACGGTAATTCTTTTTATCATAACAACCACCTGTTTTTCAAAATCCCTTACTCCTATGTATAAGCTGCAAGACCATAAAAAATGCCTTATGAAATTATCCGTTTTATATTTTTTGGTTTTATATCCATTAATATAAGATTGTCACCATTTATCTTATCTTTATTAATCTTCAAAATACCTCTTTTTTTAAAGCCACATTTTTCATAACATCTAATAGCTCTTTCATTGTGTTCATACACTCGAAGGTAAATACACTTAAAATCTCTCACATTAAATATATAATCTAAAAAGGTTTTTAAAGCATCAAAGCCATAGCCCTTACCCCATAAATCCTGTTCGCCTATATAAACAAAAAGTTCTGCCTGTTTATCCTTCCATTTAATATGATCGATTTCGATTTCACCGATTAATTTACCGTTCTTGTCTTCAATACCAAAGATCTGATTTAATAAGTTGGAAGCTTTGGAATATCTGGTTTCACACTCTTTTAAAGACATTGGAAGCTTATTGCCTACATAATATGTAAGAAGCTTATTTTTTTGCCAGTTTATAATTTTGTTAAAATCGGTAGACCTTATACGCCTTAAATTAATTTTTTGCCCTTTGACCAACATAAATACACTTCCTCATAGTTCAAACTGTTTATTTAAATAACAACTGTAGTTGCATCCACTCCTTTCCTAGCAAAAAAATGGGATAACCGGCTTGTTATCCCTATTTTTTAATACCAACTTACTATAATTCTATTCAACCAAAAAATTAAAAATCCTTTATGTAAAGTTAACCATTAACGGCTGTATTTGAGACTGTATTTTAGCCTATTAATCTCTTGAGTTAGTTTCTGTATTTCTTGTTCTTTAACATTCTCCTGTTCTATTAATAAATCCATTAAGATCCTACGGCCAATGCGAAGAGAAGTAATTCTGTTCTCAAGCTTTTGTACTTTAGAGTATAGAATTTGAATATCTTCATCCATTACCCATTCCCCCTAAAATTGATAAAAAAAATACCCTTACAAGGGTATTATATGGCGAACATGTTATTTATATCCATTAAATGTTCATGCTGGATAGATGTCAAATTCATCTTTGGCGGTTAAGTTGCTGTCTATTTTGTATTTTTCTGCTTGGCGTTCCTGGAAAAACTTAAGGGCTATTTGTGGGAAAAGCGCATATGTCAAAACATCTTCATCTTGCTCTATATAATAAGATATCTCCTTAAAATGTTTCTCCAGTTCCGGCTCCAATAAATCGGCCGGTCGGCAGCTTATAACCTCTTCGTCCCCTATGATTTTTTGTTTGATTTCATCACTGATAGGAGCGGGAGGTTTACCGTACAGGCCACGGACATAGCTTTTCACTTCATTTATTATCATCTTATATCTTTCACCTGTAAGTACATTGACCACTGCTTGTGTACCGACTATTTGACTGGTAGGTGTAACCAAAGGCGGATATCCAAGATCCTCTCTTACCCTTGGCACTTCTTTCAAAACTTCCGGAAGTTTATCAAGGGCATTTTGTTGTCTTAATTGGCTTGTAAGGTTTGATAGCATCCCACCGGGTATTTGGTAGTTGAGCACCATAGTATCAACCATTGTTATAATGCTATCAATTTTATAATTGCCTCTCACTTGTTTAAAGTGATCAGATATATCTGAAATCAGTTCTAGATTTAGCTTAGTGTCATATGGGGTATTTTTCAAAACAGCAACCAATGTTTCTGTTGGGGGCTGGGAAGTGCCCAACGCAAATGGTGAAAGAGCCGTATCTATAACATCCGCTCCGGCTTCAACTGCTTTTAGATAGGTCATTGAAGCCATACCGCTGGTATAATGACTGTGAAGCTGTATAGGTACATTTATTTCTTTTTTTAAGCGACAAATCAATTCATGAGCATCATAAGGTGCTAAAAGACCTGCCATATCTTTTATGCAAAGAGAATCAATACCCATTTCCTCTAACTGTTTAGCTATATTAACATAATAGTCATTATTGTGAACAGGACTTATAGTATATACTACTGTTCCTTGGGCATGGGCTCCTGTTTCTTTTGTTACCTCAATAGCTTTGCTCAAATTTCTAATATCATTTAATGCATCAAATATTCGTATGATATCTATACCATTTTCTACGGATTTCTTCACAAACATTTCTACTACATCATCAGGATAGTGGTGATACCCCAAAAGGTTTTGTCCTCTCAAAAGCATTTGCAAAGGGGTGTTTATAACCTTTTGTTTTATTTTACGAAGTCTCTCCCATGGATCCTCATTCAAAAAACGGATGCAGCTGTCAAATGTAGCTCCACCCCACATTTCTAAGGAGTGGTAACCCACTTGATCGAGCTTTTCAGCAATTGGTAACATTTCATCTGTTTTCATCCGTGTAGCAATAAGTGATTGATGAGCATCTCTTAAAATGGTGTCAGTTATTCCAACTTTTCTTTGCTGCAATTCAATTCCCCTTTCTTAATATATTAACTAAATCTACTGTAGAAGCCTTTTTCTTATAATTCCACAGCCACCATGTAGCGTTCATATTAAAATTAAAAAGAGTAGGTATTTTTAAGGCAAAGTTGACTTACAGTAGAATCTTAATTATCTTGTGAACATGTTATCAAAATAAATATTATACATACATTTAACCCCCATATAATGACAGCAACATACCTGCCACTATGGCAGAACCAATAACCCCGGCTACGTTGGGACCCATCGCATGCATTAATATGAAGTTACCGGGTTTTTCTTCTTGGGCTACCACCTGAGATACTCTGGCCGCCATGGGGACTGCGGATACACCGGCAGAACCGATGAGGGGGTTTACTTTGCCTTTGGATAATACATACATGAGTTTGCCAAGAAGTGTTCCGGAAGCTGTTCCTACTGAAAAGGCTGCAAGACCTAATAATAGTATTTTTATTGTTCCCCACTTAAGGAAGTTTTCTGCACTGGCTGTTGCTCCTACTGTGGTACCTAAAAGTATGGTAACAATATTAATAAGTTCGTTTTGAACTGTTTTGGATAATCTGTCGACTACTCCTGATTCTCTAAATAGGTTGCCCAGCATTAGACAGCCTATTAAAGCTGTTGCATCGGGCACTAGGAAGCTTGCCAGGATGGTTACTATGATTGGGAATATAATTTTTTCGGTTTTTGATACGGGTCTTAGTTGTTCCATGGTTACCTGGCGTTCTTTTTTGGTTGTAAGTGCTCGCATTATGGGTGGTTGTATTATTGGCACTAGGGCCATGTATGAGTATGCGGCTACTGCTATGGGGCCTAATAGGTGTGGGGCCAGTTGGCTTGTTAGGAATATGGCTGTAGGGCCGTCCGCTCCGCCTATTATGCCTATTGATGCGGCTTCCTTAAAGTTAAAGCCTAAAAGGCCTGCTCCTAAGAAGCTCGTGAAAATTCCAAACTGGGCTGCAGCTCCCAGTAGTAGGCTCCTGGGGTTTGCAATGAGTGGGCCGAAGTCGGTCATGGCTCCCACTCCTAGGAATATAAGTGGTGGGTATATGTTTAGTTTTACTCCCCTGTATATCCAGTATAGGAAGTTGCCTTCTGCCATTAGGTTTGCCTGGGGTATGTTTGCAAGCAGCATGCCGAAGCTTATGGGAACTAGAA
>CAZFME010000048.1:3403-15754 GCA_964520055.1 uncultured Clostridia bacterium | reverse complement strand
ACTCGGGTAAATCCCACCCGGATGGAGCTTACGCGACTAAAGCGACAGATAGTTACTGCCCGGCGTGGGCACAAACTGTTAAAAGACAAACAGGATGAACTGATTAAAAAGTTCGTCGATATGGTCAAAGAGAACAAGAGACTCCGGGAAGAAATAGAGCGGGATTTGGAAATGGCTTTTAAAAACTTTACGATGGCACGTAGCCAAATGCCCCAAGAAGTACTGGAAGAGAGCCTGATGATCCCCTCAGCCCGGGTAAATATTGATATAGGTCGAGAGAACATCATGAGTGTAAACGTACCCAAGATAGATATCCATCAGAAGGAAGGCAGTAACATCTATTCATATGGATTTGCGAGCACTTCCGGAGAGCTTGACAGTGCCATAACAATACTCTCGGGAATGCTTGTAAAGATGTTGAAACTATCCGAAATCGAAAAGGCCTGTCAGCTAATGGCAGATGAAATCGAAAAAACCCGACGCAGGGTAAACGCCTTGGAGTATGTCATGATTCCTTCTATGGAAGAGTCTATAAAGTATATCACGATGAAACTCGATGAAAACGAACGTTCCACTATCACGAGACTTATGAAAATTAAAGAAATGGTTATGGAAGCTTAAAAAAACCCCTTACCGGTTAATGCAGCGGTAAGGGTTTTTTGTTTTGCTTTTATAGAGGTATTTTTAAAAGAGGATTTTGTCGAAAGTAGAGCGAATTACACAATAGAACATGCAACATGAAGGGATTGACTTGATTATGAAACCTGTGACTATCCTAATTCCGGCGTATAATGAAGAGCCTAGAATTGGAGATGTCCTTGATGTAGTGTGCAATTACCAACGAGAAAAACGTATTATTGTAATCGATGACGGTTCCCAAGATGATACCTACAAAGCTGCTAAAAGAGATTCAGTGAAGGTGTTGAGGCATGAAACGAACTTAGGCAAGGGTGCCACACTGCAGACCGGTATAGATTGTGCTAAAAATTCACCATTTTGGCTATTTCTGGATGCAGATCTTATAAATTTAACCCATGACCATATGGATGCATTACTTTATCCATTAGAAGAAAGTCCCGAAGTAGGCATGACAATTGGAATGTTTCAAAGTGGTGGCAAGAAGAACGTTGATCTGGCTCAGCGGTATTTTTCCATCTTAAATGGGCAAAGAGGGTTGGCAAACTTTTTCATAAAGCGTTTGCCCGATCTTTCATGGGCAAGATTTGGTGTTGAAATCTTTCTAAGTCGTATAGCCAAGGAAGGTAACATATCTGTTATTGAACCAGCTTTGAAAGACATAACCCACTATACAAAAGAGGAGAAGTACGGATTTAAACGTGGATTTGCATATAGACTCAAAATGTATCGAGAATGTCTTTATGCACTTTTCAATTGGCGAAAATACGTTCAAACTCAAGACGATACCGCATCTGGAAAAAGCATTACATTATAGGTGCTAAAGTTTTTATACTAAGCTGCTAAAAAATACGGCAGCTTTTTTAATTTTGACAAATGACTAAAAATCAATAACAGTTGCGGTTATAAAAGCTGTTATTATATCAAATACTATTTGTGAAAGCGCAATGCTAAAAATGTTATAAAATCCGTAATATTTCAAAACTAAGTCTATAAATGCAAAATATTTTTTTAATAATAGACAAAAACTTGCAGAATTTATGGAAGGAAATAATTGGATATTACTAGAATGTTTAATGAGAATTTAAAGGTAAAGAATAAAAAACTATTTTGGGCATAACATTGGGTTAAAACGGCAATAATTTCATATAAAGGATATTAAATTTAGGGGGGTACTATTATCATGAACCCTATAAAAAGTATTGTTATTGTATTAATTATAATGCTAATTCCGAGAGTAACCTGGAGCCGGGGAAATGACAAATTATTGGTAGATGCCCTATCAACAGCCGGTGCAGCTCCACAGATGATGGATATATCGGACTGGTCGGTGATAAATAGAGAATATATAGATTTTTCACAAATGGAACAATATCGCGATCAGGTTTTAAATATTTTCGGCGCAAAGCAGGAATTTTTCAAATCCACGAAGGAAAATAGTGAAATGTATCGAATATTACATATTGAAGGGATGTTGGATTCCGATACTTTTCTGCAAATAATTATACAATCGGTGATTTTACCGGAGGAATATGAAAAAGAGCCTCAAACATATTTGGTAGTCAATGTTAGCGGCCAAAATCTTGAGAAATATGTCGACTTTGCAGAGAAAGTCCAAAAATCTGTGATTTCTCTAGAAGGCCAGTCAAAAATTACCTCTTGTGTTACCGGGACCTTTGATGGTAAACTGAATGAGGTAAAACAGGATCAAATCCTTGAAAATATTTATGGTTGTCTTAAAATTTCCGACACAGATAAAGTGAAAGATGAGTACACTTGTAGCATGATGGGATTTAGCCCATTGCTACCGGAAGGTGTACAAATACTCGGTAAAAACTATAACATCCATATTACCATGAGATATAATTTAGAAGAAGACAGAACATATATATGGATCGGTACGCCAGTTATTTCGCTGGAATACTGACAAGTGTTTACATTGAAATAGAATATGAACATTTTTGTAAAAATGTGCGTTACACTAAACTATCGGAGGGGAAGTCGTTGTCAAGTATTGTCATTGAGGGAGGCAGGCCTTTAGAGGGTAATGTGAAAATGAGCAGTGCCAAAAACGCCGTGCTACCGGTTATTGCGGCCTCGCTGCTTACTGAATCTGAATGTACTATTGAAGATGCTCCCGAGCTCGAAGATGTAAAGGTCATGAGAGAAGTCTTAAAATCCATGGGAGCTAAAGTTTTTCGAGAAGGAGATTCTATAAAAATAAGTGCCGGAACAATTGATTCTTTTGAGGCCCCTTATGATCTGGTGAGGAAAATGAGGGCTTCTTTTTTAGTGATGGGGCCTATGCTTGCAAGAAAAGGTCGAGCTCGCATATCGATGCCCGGCGGTTGTGCCATCGGTTCAAGGCCTATAGATTTGCATTTAAAAGGTTTTGCTTCATTAGGGGCTGAAATAGAGTTGGGGCATGGGTTTGTAGAGGCTAGATGTGAAAAGCTTATAGGCTCTACCATATACTTAGATTTTCCAAGTGTAGGGGCAACGGAAAACATAATGATGGCGGCAGCTTTAGCCCAGGGTCAAACCACTATTGGAAACGCTGCCAAAGAACCTGAAATAATTGATCTTGCCAACTTTTTAAACAGCATGGGAGCAAGGATCCGTGGCGCAGGCACCGATGTGATAAGAATAGATGGTGTCAAAGAACTTTCGGGTATATCCTATACCGTTATTCCAGATAGAATTGAAACCGGTACTTTTCTAGTGGCTGGAGCCATAACCGGTGGGAATATTCTACTGGAGAATGTAGTACCAGAACATTTAAAACCTGTAATAGCTAAACTCATAGAGTGTGGTGCCAAAATTACCGAAGAGCCCGAAGGACTTCGGATTATAGGTAGTGGAAGGCCGATTGCCTCTGATGTTAAAACGCTGCCTTATCCAGGATTTCCGACGGACATGCAGGCTCAGATTATGTCTTATCTAAGCACAGCTAAGGGGACCAGTATGATAATTGAAACGGTTTTTGAAAATCGATATATGCATGTGGAAGAGTTAAAGCGCATGGGCGCCAAAATAAAGATTGAAGGTAGAAGTGCTGTGATAGAAGGTATCGAAAAACTTTCCGGAGCACCGGTAAAAGCTACTGACCTTCGAGCCGGTGCAGCACTTATTTTGGCAGGCTTGGCCGCAGAAGGCACAACACAAGTCATGAACACTTACCACATTGACAGAGGATATGTAAATATTGTAGAAAAGCTTGAAAGCTTAGGGGTAAAAATAAAAAGAGCCGATTAAGGAAATGGTCCCAGGCACCTAATTCCTGCAAACCATACAATTTCATGGGTTGCAGGAATATTATTGTACAAAAGTTTGTTTTATTTTGCTAAGGTATGAAAGTCAGTACCGATTTTCAACAGTTCATTATTCATATATCCCCATCAGCGCTAATAAAATATAATATTAGTTACTTGTCTGGGGGGATTGGATGAAAGGGGCAGGTTATTGTATAATTTGCTTTATGATATTTATCATTATTATTATTCCGGGTGTTATAGTTAAAAGCTGCAAGCCCATACAGCATGAAAGCCCCATTGAACAAAAAAGCATAAAGCAAGTGCCTAGCGGTGAACATATAACCATCTATATAAATTCATCTAAAAAAGCAGAGACTATACCTTTGGATGAATATGTAAAAGGTGTGGTGGCTGCCGAAATGCCTGCAAGTTTTAATATTGAAGCCATAAAGGCCCAGGCGGTGGCAGCCAGGACATATGTCTATAAAAGGTGGAGAACAGTAGGGGGAAAGGGATGCAGCTTGCACCCCGAAGCGGATGTATGTGATGATCCCAGTCATTGTCAGGCCTGGATTACAAAAGGTGAAATGCTAAAAAAGTGGGGGATGTTTTCCTATTATCACTATTACAGTAAAATAAATCAGGCGGTAAGCTCCACTTCAGGCATGATTATATTATATCAAGATGAACCCATCGATCCCTTGTTTTTTTCTACCAGCAACGGCAAAACCGAAAACTCCGAAGATGTTTGGGAAAAACCAATCCCGTATCTACGAAGCGTAGTGAGCCCAGGTGAGGAGACTTCACCGCGTTTCTTTGCCGTAGAAGAGTTTCCCGTGGATGTTGTTGTATCTCGCCTCCGACAGAAGTGGCCGGATATTTCCATTGACTATAAAAATCCTGAAAAGCAGTGGAAGGTAATTGAGGTCAGCGAAGGGGGACGCATAAAAAATATGCAAGTAGCAAATAAGGTAGTTAAGGGTACTGAGTTTCGACAACTCTTTGATCTCAAATCAACGGATTTTAAATGGGAAAGATCCGGCAAAAATATAAAAATAATGTCTACCGGTTTTGGACACGGTGTAGGTATGAGCCAATACGGCGCTAATGCAATGGCTAAGAACGGTGCTAATTATGTAGATATATTAAAACATTACTATTCGGGTGTAGAAATACGCCGAAAAGGCGGAAAATAATATTTCTAACCGTGAGCTAAAAATGTATAATGAGGAAAATACTGGTCATAATATAGATGAGGTGATTATATGTACCGATTCAAATGGCCGGCGAAATTTTCCTCAAGTCTGAAATGGGTAAAAGAGAGATTAAAGCTGCTTGTCAGCACTAAACTTATTAAGCGGATAGTTCAATTGCCACAGAAGGCCATATTCGCTGTTTTTTTAATTACAATTTTAATTGGTGCAAACAGTCTTTTTTGGTGGTACCGGGCTACCCACGGAGGTTTTAAATTTAAAGGAGAGACCAAAACAGAGCCGATCCACGAGTGGGAGATCGACATGAATGAACAGGGTTTGGATGAAGAAGAAATAAGAAAACAATACAGCTTGAATGATCTGAATGTTAGCAATACATCTAAGCAAGATCAAAAGCTAGAAGAAAAGCAACAAATCTACGAAAAACCCGGTGAGGTGCCGGAGGGATCACCTCAACAAGCAGATTCAGGGATACAACATGGTGAAAAGCCCAATGACAAAGAATCTTTTAACATTATCGAAACTGAGGAAGAGGAATTGGTGGAAGCTGCTACAGTTACCGCTATGACGACTATGGCTATGCCGACCATGGGCAGAGTGATAACAGCCTTTGCCATGGATACACTGGTTTACTCCAAAACCTTAGAACAATGGAACTCTCACAGCGGTATTGATATTGCCACTGATATTGGAACACCGGTAAAAGCAGTCATGGAAGGCACGGTTGCTGAGGTATTCAGCAATGACCCCAAGCTGGGTGTGGTTGTCGTTATTGACCACGGTGGTGGCATAAAAAGTCTGTATGGGAACCTTAACTCGGATAAGTCAGTAAAAAAAGGTAATCTGATCAAAAAAGGTCAGGTAATCGGAGCTGTGGGCAAAACTGCTCCCTATGAAATCGAAGATCCTCCCCACCTTCATTTTGAAGTGCTAAAGGATGACAAAAACATAGACCCCCAGCAATATCTCCCTAAAATCGAATAGATGCCAGAAAATATCGTAAATAACTTAATAACTTAGGTGCCTAGCACTCAAGCAGCCGAAAGCGTGGTGAAAAAAGCCCGCTTTCTTTTTTTTATCTTCTATAAAACCACTTTGTATCATATATATTTACTAAAATCGCTTAGAGGGGGAACTGCCGTGAAGGATTACATGAGAGAACGAATCCTTGAAATTGCAGATTACATTATTGAAACCAAGGCTACCGTTAGGCAAGCCGCCAAGGTTTTTGGAGTAAGTAAGAGCACAGTACATAAGGACATGACCGAAAGACTACTGGAGATCAATCCCGAAAAAGCAACGCTGGTAAAGAAAGTCCTGGAATATAACAAAGCTGAGAGGCATATCAGAGGCGGAAGAGCTACAAAGAAAAAATATCTGAACCTTTAAACCAGAATAAAGGAGGATTTTTGATAAAAATGTAGAATTAATTCCTATATGTGTTAATTTGACAGGAGGCAACGTGATTTTCATGGATATAGGTATCGATTTAGGCACTGCTTCAACTATAGTTTACGTTAAAAGCAAGGGGATTGTGCTTCAAGAACCTTCTGTAGTCGCAATGGATAAGTCTACCGGCAAGATGTTGGCTGTAGGAGAGGAAGCCCGGAGGATGATTGGGCGCACTCCAGGTAATATAGTTGCTATACGTCCCATGAAAGAAGGGGTTATAGCTGATTATTCAACAACGGAAACCATGCTTAAATATTTTTTGAGCAAAGTGGCACCACGCAGAATATTTCGGCCGAGGATGATGATATGTGTTCCGGCGGTCATTACCACTGTTGAAAAAAGAGCGGTTATTGAAGCAGCTAATGCTGCGGGTGCCCGTCAGACATTTTTGATAGAAGAGCCTATTGCATCTGCCATAGGTGCGGGTTTAGACATCTCGAAGCCCTTTGGAAGTATGGTCGTCGATATTGGTGGTGGTACCACTGATATTGCCGTATTATCATTGGGCGGTATCGTTTGCGGCGAATCTCTGAGGGTGGCGGGGGATAAATTTGATGAAGCCATTGTGAGGTTTGTAAAAAAAGAATTTAATCTAATGATTGGAGAAAGATCCGCTGAAGAAGTGAAGATTCATGTAGCCGATGCTTTTCCCGAAAGTGATGAAGCTAAAGCTAATTCCATGGAAGTAAGAGGTCGCAGTTTGATTAGCGGTCTTCCTAAGAATGTTACCATTACTGCTGCCCAAACTTGTGAGGCAATGCAGGAACCTGTAGAACAAATTATAAATACCATTTATAGTGTATTAGAAAAGACTCCGCCGGAACTTTCATCGGATATCAGTGAGAAGGGCATAGTAATGACCGGTGGCGGTTCATTGCTTAAGGGTATGGATAAATTAATTTCTAAGAGAACCGGTATCCCAGTTATAATTGCAGAAGAAGCTGTTTCTTCAGTAGCTATAGGGGCAGGTAAGGCTTTGGAAAATTTGGACATACTTGGTCCTCATGCCATATTTACTAAATAATTTTTTTACGGGGAGGTGATTATTTGATAAGAGGTCTTTATACCGGAGCTTCGGGTATGCTAGCTGAAATGACCCGGACAGATGTCATTTCAAGCAATCTTGCCAATGTAAACACTACCGGTTTTAAAAAAGACAGGGCAATCTTTAGAGCTTTTCCTGAGATGAATATCCACCGGATTAATGATCCGGTATCAGTTGGTCTTGACCGGATATTTGATCCGAGACCTTTTATAGGTATGATGGGTACCGGAGTGGTGGTGGATGAAGTAAATACGGACTTTTCTCAAGGTGCTATAAATACTACCTCTAATCCTCTGGATATAGCCTTAAAAGGGGAAGGTTTCTTTGAAGTTCAAACTCCTGATGGCATCCGCTTTACAAGGGACGGTAGTTTTTCCATGAGCCGGGATGGATATATCATCACAAAGGACGGCCATTATGTTCTAGGCGAAGCGGGACAAGTGCGTTTACCTCAGGAGGGTGAAATTGTAATAAACCGGTTAGGAGAAGTGTTTGTAAGCGGACAGTTTATGGACAGGCTAAGAGTTGTAACTTTTGCCGATCCAAACCTGCTTGTAAAACAAGGAAATAACCTATATATTTCCGAAACACCTCCCCTACAGGTCGATGCCGAAGTGATTCAAGGCGCTTTAGAAGGGGCGAATCTCAATACGGTTACAGAAATGGTTGATTTGATTACCGCATTCAGGGCATACGAAGCCAGCCAGAAGGTGATTAGAACCCATGATGAGACTCTTGATAGGGCTGTAAACGATATAGCCAGACTATAATTTTAAGGGCCGGACTGAATTTTAGAGGCCCTCCACTGCCGACTGACTGAAGCAGTGACAATTTAAGGAGGGATAGACTATGATGCGAGCACTGTGGAGTGCAAGTAGCGGTATGCAGGCACAGCAGTTGAATATGGATATTACTTCTAATAACTTGGCTAATGTGAACACTACGGGCTTTAAAAAAAGCCGTGCTGAATTTAAAGACCTATTATATGAAACCATACGGCGACCGGATGATCCGGAGTTACTGCTAGGAGGCGCAACCCCTGTCGGGATCCAAGTAGGTCACGGTGTCAGACCTTCAGCCACTACTCGGGACTTTTCCGAAGGTAACCTTCAACCTACAGGTAATACCTTCGATGTGGCCATTGAAGGGCCTGGATTTTTTATGGTGGAAAGGCCCGATGGCAATCTGGCTTATACCAGGGACGGCGCATTTAAAGTATCCGTGGACGGGGATGAAAGGACTTTGGTTACCGCCGAGGGGTACTATGTTCTTGACCAAGATGAAGATTACATAACTGTTCCCGAGGGATATACAGATATTAGTATTGCCTCAGACGGCACGATAACCGGACTCGATGAAGATGGGGAAATAGAAGATCTGGGGCAGATAGCTCTTGTCAGATTTTTAAATCCTGAAGGACTTCTGGCCATTGGCAACAATCTTTTTGAAGTAACTGGAGCTTCAGGAGACCCCATACCAAGGGAAGACATATCGGAACAAGGGTATGGAACGTTGCTTCAAGGCTTCCTGGAGATGTCAAATGTCAGAGTGGTGGAGGAAATGGTCAACCTTATTATTGCTCAAAGAGCTTATGAAGTAAATACCAAAGCCGTTCAAGCATCTGACGAAATGCTGGCACAGGCCAATAATCTCAGGAGATAAGGGGAATAAGAAATGAATATGATAAACAATAATATCGGTTTTTCCCCGATTCACCAGCTCGACCCAGCTACAATAAAAAATAAAACCCATGATAAGCAGGAACTGAAAAAAGCTTGTCAACAGTTTGAATCAATTTTTTTAAATTATATGTTGAAATCCATGAGGGCTACCGTGCCCGATGGGGGTCTGTTTGAGAAAGGCGTAACTTTTGATATTGTGCAATCTATGCATGATGTAGCTTTGGCTGAGGAGATTTCACAAAACGGAGGAATTGGACTGGCTCAGCAACTTTACGAGCAACTTTCAAAATATGTATAAAAAGACTTGTTAAAGATAAGGGGGACGAACTTCTGGTTCGTCCCTGACTGCTTAACAAGAGTATTTTATTTAGCTCTGGATTTTTTATCTAAGTTTTGGATAAAACCAATCCCTTAAGACATTATACAACATTATTGTCCTGAAACAAGTTGACTTTTTGCACCGGAGTGTTATTTGGAAAGGATGGTGACCATGCTTAATATTGAAGAAATTAAAAAAATAATACCTCATAGATATCCTTTTTTGCTAATCGACCGGATACTGGAGCTTGAAGAAGGTAAAAGAGCCGTTGGAATTAAAAATGTTTCCGTCAATGAGGAATTTTTCCAGGGCCATTTTCCCGAAAAGCCTGTAATGCCGGGAGTGCTCATCGTTGAAGCTCTGGCTCAAGTGGGAGCCTGTGCAATTTTAAGCTCTATAGACAATCGAGGTAGAATTGTACTTTTTGCAGGCATTGACCGCATGCGATTTAAGAGGCAGGTGGTGCCGGGTGAACAGCTGCAGCTTGAAGTCAAACTTACAAAAGTAAAGGGTTCCATTGGAAAAGGCAAAGCCAAAGCCACAGTGGATGGAGAAATAGCAGCTGAAGGTGAGCTGATGTTTGCAGTAGTAGATCAGTAAAGTTCATAGGATAAATGGCTACTTACCGGGGGAAGATATTCTTAAGGAATCTTTTTATCGAGGTGAAAGGAATGCTTCATCATAGAACCTTAAGAATATTTTTTGTGTACATGACATTCTTTTTAATTGTATCATTATTATGTGTTAACCTAGTAACCGGTTGTTCGAAGAAACCTGCGAAGTCTTCCCCAAAAAGCTCGGATTCAGAGAAAAAAGAGTCTCCAGCGTTGATGAAGCTTCAATCCGGTATTGAGTCTGTAATAAAGGAATATGAAAAAACATACTTAATGCAGACTGCCCCTCCTCCTAAAGCTCCTATAACACCTGAAAAGCCCGAAGAGAGCCAGAAAAAAGCCGAAGGTGAGCAACAAGGTCAGGAAGAAAAGGGAGGTGAAGATAAAGAAAAGAAGGAGGGAGATAAAGGACGAGAAAAATCGTTACAGAGTCAAACTATTGTTGCACAACCTAACTGGCCAAAGCTGGAAAAAGACATTGCCAAAATTCACGAACAGTGGAACAGTTTTCAATCAGAAGTCATAAAAAACGGTGCTTCATTGGAAATGGTAAATGATTTCAGTGATATACTTAATAAATTGACCATGACACTGACCCGTCAGGAATTATATGAGGGACTTCTAACAGTCAATGCTCTCTATGGAAAAACCGTAGATTTTGGAAAATTGTTTAAAACCAAGTCCCCTCCTGACTCTAAAAAGATCTTGTATTATGGAAGAATGGCCACATATAAAATATTAAACAATGATGACACAGGGGCCAAACAGGCCATGGACAGCGCATTGACGGTCTGGGAAACCGTAAAACCACAGGTGAAAGATACTAATGAAGCAAGTAAAGTAGAGTTCTCTCTCAAGGAATTAAGTCAAGCCATAAAAGAAAAGGACCCAAATCTCATAAAGATAAAAGCTCAGATTGCGGAGAAAAATGTTCAAGATGTTATAAAGTCGATGGAAAAAGGAAAATAAGATGATCTAATTTAAATAAAGGCTTCTATTGAGCACGTAAAACAAAGAAGAAACAAAGAAGCCTTTATTTCTTTTATTTAGTTTGCAGGATTTTGAAGTCTTTTCAAGAAATTAATATATTAACAGATACGATATTATGGGGGTGAATAAAAATTGCAATTGTATCTAATAGGGGGTTTGATTTTTTCATTTTTTGTTGCAATTTTTGCTTTGTGGAACTCGACTGAAATCATTATTAGATTTCCTTTTTTAGGTGAATTCACTACCTCACAGGCTTTAGTAATAATTGGTTCAGCAACGCTGGGAGCACTAATTACAATGATATTCAGTATAGTTAAACATGTAAAAATGAATCTTCAAATCAAAAAGCAAATGAAGAAAATAAAAGATTATGAACAAATCATTGATAAAATGAAGAAGCAATTTGAAGAAGAAAATCAAATAAAGGGGGAAAACAATTGCCAAAATCCATCTACAGGGGTTATCGCTGATCCCTTGCAATAATGGGGGGATTTGTGGTAATATATTATAAAATAATATAGCTTTACTATGAATGAGCACAGTAGCTACTTTGGGTTACAAAAAAGAGAGCAGCCCGGCAGGTGAAAGGGTGCAAGTACCACAGTACGCGAATTACACTCAGGAGTTCCATATAATGGCGGTTGTTACCGATATAACAATTAAAGGCATTTTTAATGCAAAATAAGGTGGTACCACGGGCTCCCTCGTCCTTAAAAGGCTTGGGTGCTCTTTTGTTTTTTATTACACAATTTCAAGGAGGACCAAAAAGGTAATGCAAAATGTATACGATGTTTTAAAAGAAAGAGGATTTATTGAACAAGCTACTCATGAAGAAGAGATTCGCGAACTTTTGGAGAAAGAAAAGGTAGTCTTTTATGTTGGCTTCGACCCGACCGCAGACAGTTTGCACGTTGGACATTTACTTCCAATGATAGCCATGGCCCATATGCAAAAAGCCGGTCATATTCCGATAGCTTTGTTGGGCGGAGGAACCGCCATGGTAGGAGATCCATCGGGCAGAACCGATATGCGTCAAATGCTCACTCGAGAACAAATAAATCATAATGCTGAAAGGTTTAAGAAACAGTTTGAAAAACTCATAGAGTTCTCCGATGATAAGGCCTATATGTTAAACAATGCAGACT
>CAZFME010000048.1:0-3393 GCA_964520055.1 uncultured Clostridia bacterium | reverse complement strand
AATCGGTAGGCATTTCTCAGTGAACAGAATGCTCACTGCGGAGTGCTATAAAAATCGCATGGAATCAGGTCTGACTTTTCTTGAGTTTAACTACATGTTGATGCAATCCTATGACTTCTTACATTTATACCGGAAATACGGATGTAAACTGCAAATGGGTGGCAATGACCAGTGGTCCAACATTATAAGCGGAGCTGACCTAGTAAGAAGAGTTGAGGGTAATTCAGCCTATGGAATGACATTTACTCTCCTTACTACCAGTGAAGGTATAAAAATGGGCAAGACTCAGGCAGGTGCCCTTTGGCTTGATCCGAAAAAGGTATCACCTTACGATTTTTATCAGTACTGGAGGAATGTAGACGACAGGGATGTCGAAAAATGCTTGAAGCTATTAACCTTCCTCCCCATGGACGAAATAAGGAGGCTAAGTGCCCTGGAAGGCGCGGAAATTAACAGGGCCAAGGAAGTATTGGCCTTTGAGCTTACGAAGATGATACACAGCGAGGAAGAAGCCAAAAAGGCTCAAGATGCGGCAAGGGCTCTTTTTAAAGACGGGGCGGACATGTCTTCGGTTCCTCAAACCGAAATAGAACCGAAAGAGTTAGGCGACGGTATTGAAATACTGGAACTTTTAATACTTACCGGCCTTACATCTTCCAAGAGTGAAGGCAGAAGACTTATTCAGCAGGGAGGTATATATGCTGCGGACAGTCGTGTGAAAGATACTGATCTAAAGATCACTCCAAAGGACTTTGATGATGATAAAAGTCTCTTGCTGAGAAAGGGTAAAAAGGTCTATCATATGGTAAAATTGTTATAAATTAAATCAATAAATTAAAAATGGGCGTCTGAATTCCAAAACGCCCATATTTTTGTCTTTGAAACAATTTAAAATTATCGATATCTTACTATCAAATTTTCTAGGCATTCAACTTTGCGATAAAACGTTGTATAATATCTATAAGAAAGTACAAGTATGAACAGTCAGTTTTAAATTCAGTTTATCAAGTTATGCTCTCACATGATACAAAGTTTGATAGAGCATGCATACTATCTTCCTGATAAAATTATAGAATAAGCCAAGCATAAACTCAAGAAGGTGCGCGGCCTTATATTAAATAAATTACTCTTAAGGTCGGTTTAAGTGCATCTCATTTTGCTTTAGTTCATTAAATCACTGGCTTACTACATCTAAATATAAAAGCAATGTTTCCGATAGGCCTGTTATTAATATTATTTTATACGCTGTAATAGACTTTTTTAGACGTACGTGTTTTAATTTTTTTAAAGGAGATGGTTTCGGTGAAGGAATCGACAGTATGTTGGGGATACTTTTTTTACAAAGACCGGAGAATGCACTTGGCTGCCGAGCCAAAAGGTTTATGCTATGTGCTGTGGCCTAACAAATCGTTTCAAGTGTTGGAGGCTTGGTCTAACAAATATTTCCCTCAGGCTACTTTAGTGCATGATCAAGTATATTTGGCTCCCTATATCGTCCAAATAGAAGATTATTTCAAAGGCAAGCGGCAGATATTTGATATTCCCTTAGACCTTCGGGGTACGGATTTTCAAATTTCCGTATGGCAAGCTTTACTAAAGATTCCTTATGGAACAACGAAAACATACTCCGAAATCGCACAGGAAATTAAACACCCCAAAGCCGTGCGTGCCGTTGGAGGCGCTATCGGAGCAAATCCCGTACCTATAGTGGTGCCGTGTCACCGTGTCATAGGCAAAGACGGGACCCTCACAGGTTTCGGTGGTGGATTGGAAATAAAAGAAGAACTGCTAAGGCTGGAAGGAATCGAGAGCATGAAAAACGGCTCATATTCAACCAGTTAGTATTCTTGTCATCAATACCCTTATGCTGCTTCCAAAGAATTGCTGAATTTCGTATAACAACAATTGTGCCTTGCCCTACCTGAATATGAATATTGATTCCATAATTACCACCGAAGTGAATTTGAATATGTTTTTTCAAATTCACTATTCATAAGTGTAGGTTCATCTGATACTCCAGCATTTTCGCATCGAATCTTTTTTAATCGGTGTATATTTAATTGCTCTATCAAATTACTCCAAATGTTTAGGATAGTTGTCGTATTTTTATTATACACTTTTTCCTCATACGGCAATATCCTAACACATAGGGGAGCGCGGCGTGTTATGAAACCGCTTATGCAATATGTTGACGTTCTTATTGCGAACGAAGAAGACTCAGAGAAAGTTTGGTACCAAGACGGAAAACACCGACGTAACTATATAAACCTCCATTTTATAATTTCATAACTAAATCACCTGAATTTGTAAAAAATATTGAAATGTTACATATCTTGCTGTATAATAGAATAAACATATTGTACAAATTTATATAAAGGAAGGACAACGGGGTCTTTCCATAGAGGCGATGAAGCCACGTTTACAAATCATGGGGCAACCTATTGTCAAGACGTGGCTTATTTTATTTTTAAAAATCTTCATACAAGGAAGGAAAAGGTAAAAATGTACAGAATATAACATTAATTACTATAAATCTCGAGCGCATTTATTTGGTAATAAAAAAGCAGGACCAACCATATAATTCTATCATCAGCATTTTTTCATATCAGAGCAAGGACGGTGGGTGATATGGACATTTTTGAGACAAAACAAAGAATCATACAGGAGTATGTTCCCGGAAAACAAATCACCTTAGCACATCTTATCGCCAGTCCTGACCGTTCTCTTTATCATAAATTGGGTCTTGAAAAGACAGGAGCAATAGGCATAATGACCATTACTCCCAGTGAAGGAGCCATTATTGCAGCTGACATTGCTACTAAAGCTGCCGGTGTGGATATAGGTTTTCTTGACAGATTCAGCGGTTCTCTTGTAATAACCGGAGATGTGGCATCAGTGGAGGCTTCATTAAAACAAGTCACCAACGTCTTAAAGGAAGTTCTTAAGTTTTCTCCGGCCCCCATAACCCGTTCATGAGGTGAATTTTATGGCAATTGTCGCAAAGGGCGTAGCTGAGATCTGCCGACAATATGCAGACTTGAGATCCGATGATATAAAGATAATAGAAAAAATCGCGGAGATGCTGCAAATCATGGCAGATCTTACCCAGGCCGATATATTCATCGATTGTGTGACTAAAGACTCCAATGCAGCCATTGTCGTAGCCGAAGCCAAACCCAGGACCGCCCGATCCCTGTATAGGTTTCCAGTTGTCGGCCAGCTTGCTCTTAGGAAAAATGAGCCGGCAGTTTTAAGGACCATGCAGACGGGTCTGCCTACAATCGGTATGAGAGGTATCAGCCAGGAAGGTGTTCCTATCAAGCAAAGCGTGGTTCCCATCACCAATAAAAGTGGCAGGACCATCGGAGTGCTCATTATGGAGCAGGATATCAC
>CAZFME010000047.1:0-16061 GCA_964520055.1 uncultured Clostridia bacterium | reverse complement strand
GGTGTCAGCTACCTTGATATATTAAGCATGGGTGGAGGCATACTAAGTACTGTAAAACATACCCGGGAGGCAAGTTTGGAAGAACTTGTCCAAAAGGGCAAAAAATCTCTTGATACAATGCTTGCCCATGGCACTACCACATGTGAGGCAAAAAGCGGGTATGGCCTAAATGTTGAAGATGAGATTAAGTCTTTGAAAGTCATTGAAGAATTGAATCAGGCCCATCCCGTGGATATTGTTCCGACATTTATGGGGGCACATGCCGTTCCACAAGAGTATAAAGGCAGAACCGATGAGTTTATAAAATTAATAAAAGAAGAAATGATTCCTAGAGTTACCGAGGAGGGTTTAGCGGAGTTTTGCGATGTATTTTGTGAAGATAGAGTTTTTGATGTGGACGAGTCCAGGGATATACTTGAGACAGGCAAAAAATATGGCCTCACTGCCAAAGTTCATGCCGATGAAATAACAACCTTAGGTGGTGCATCTTTAGCTGCTCAAGTGGGGGCAATTTCTGCCGAACATTTGATTCATGCATCAGATAAAGGCATTGAGGATATGGCAAATGCAGGGGTTATAGCGATTTTATTGCCCGGAACATCTCTATACCTGGATGAATCCTTTGCCCGGGCACGCATTATGATAGAAAAAGGGATTCCTGTAGCTTTGGCTACTGACTTTAACCCCGGTTCCTGCCCCACCAAGTCCTTGCAACTAATCATAAATCTTGCCTGCATAAAGTACAAGATGACACCTGAGGAGGTTCTGACCGCTGTTACTTTAAACGCTGCTGCCGCTGTCAATAGGTTATCTACTGCAGGCAGCTTGGAAGTAGGAAAGCAGGCGGATATTGTCATATGGGATGCACCGGACCTTGACTTTATAGCATATCATTTTGGAGTCAATTTAGTAAAAACCGTTGTTAAGCAAGGTAGAATAGTTGTGAATAACGGAGTGATAATAAATAAGCAAACATGAACTATAATTTCGGGGTAGAAACTCTTTTGAGGTGAAGGTGACAGCAAGCGATCCTTTCGTTGCTGGTTGGTCAAAGACCGCCCCTACAAGGACAAACGTAGCTGGGTCAGCGTGCAGGATACACGCCGACGGGCATTCGATAGGACGCGGAATTGCTCGAGGCCCCCTGCGTAGTGCAGGAACAAGCTTTAAAATCACAGGTCTAGCCTAAGGGAAAGCTATTGTCATCTTTACCGATGTAACATGCTAGACCGGAATAAAATCTAACATATAGCGGGAGGAAGTATATGAAAAGCGATATCGAAATAGCCCAAGATGCAGAACTTAAACCCATTAAAGAAATAGCTGAGTCTGTGGGCCTTACAGAACAAGATATTTATTATTACGGTCCTTATAAGGCAAAAGTTGATATCAATATACATAATCAGTTGAAAGATAAGCAAGACGGAAAATTAATTCTTGTAACCGCGATAACCCCTACACCTGCAGGGGAAGGGAAAACTACTACTACTGTAGGCTTGGGTGATGCTCTAAATAAATTGGGCAAAAAAACTATCATTACTTTAAGGGAACCTTCCTTGGGACCGGTATTCGGTATAAAGGGCGGGGCGGCCGGTGGAGGATATGCTCAGGTCGTACCCATGGAAGATATAAACCTACACTTTACCGGTGATTTTCATGCCATTGGTGCTGCCAATAATTTACTGGCAGCTATGATAGACAATCACATTTATCAGGGCAACTCATTAAATATAGATCCTCGCAAGATTACCTGGCGACGCTGTGTGGATATGAATGATCGTCAGCTCAGATTTGTGGTCGATGGCTTGGGTGGAAAGGCCAACGGGATTCCCCGGGAAGATGGTTATGATATAACCGTAGCCTCTGAAGTTATGGCTGCTTTCTGCCTTTCAAGAGACCTTACGGATTTAAAACAACGGCTTTCAAACATCATAATTGGATATACTTATGATGGGAAACCGGTAACTGCCGGTGACCTTAAAGCTCATGGAGCTATGACTGTTCTTTTAAAAGAAGCTATAAACCCAAACCTGGTTCAAACCCTTGAAGGGACACCGGCCTTTGTGCATGGAGGCCCCTTTGCCAATATCGCCCATGGCTGTAACAGCTTAATAGCAACTAAAACCGCTTTAAAATTGGCTGATTACTGCATAACTGAAGCAGGCTTCGGTGCTGACCTGGGCGCGGAAAAATTTATTGATATAAAATGCCGCCAGGGAGGATTAAAACCTGATGCCACGGTATTAGTGGCCAGTATAAGGGCATTAAAGCTTCATGGAGGAGCCGAGAAACATAATTTAGCCCAAGAAAATCTCAAGGCCTTGAATAAAGGGCTGGCCAACCTGACAAAGCATGTGGAAAATATCACTGAAAAGTTCGGCCTACCCGTAGTCGTAGCAGTCAACTGTTTTCCCAGTGACACCAAAGCCGAACTGCAGCTAGTATTTGATACATGTAACGACGTAAAGATACCTGTGGCTATTTCCGAGGTTTTCTCAAAAGGTTCAGATGGAGGAATAAATCTAGCCGAAAAAGTAATCGAAGCCATTGAAAAAAGTGAAAACAATTTCAAGTTTATATATCCCTTGGAATCCGGAATTAAACAAAAGATTGAGATTATAGCCCGGGAAATATATGGAGCTGATGGTGTGGATTTTACAAAAGAAGCCGAAAAGGAAATCGCAAATCTTGAGGCTCTTGGATATAAAGCTTTACCTATATGTATGGCAAAGACTCAGTATTCCCTTTCTGATGACCCAAAACTCTTGGGCCGACCGCAAGGTTTTAAAATAACAGTACGGCAAGTGAAAGTATCAGCGGGTGCAGGTTTTATTGTGGCTTTAACCGGTCAAATCATGACATTGCCGGGACTGCCTAAAATACCCGCAGCGGAAAAGATTGATATTGATGAATCAGGAAGGATAATCGGGCTGTTTTAATAATTATTGATGAAGGGAGTAATTACAGAGGTGGTCAATAGCAGCATAAAACAGTTTTTGGATATTTTAGCTTCAGAGCAACCCGCCCCTGGAGGAGGTGCTGTTTCAGCATTGGTAGGGGCTGTGGGAACAGCTTTACTATCAATGGTTGCCAATTTGACGCTTGGCAAACAAAAATTTAAAGAAAACGAACATCTGGTGCAAGAACTACTGGAAGAGGCATCAAAACTCCAAAAGGATTTAACAAGACTCATAACCGAAGATACAGAAGCCTTTAATAAGGTTGCAGAAGTTTTCAAGATGCCTAAAAACACCGAGCAAGAAAAATCAAAAAGAAAAGAAAAAATGCAAGTAGCTTTAAAATTTGCAACACAAGTGCCTTTTACCATCATGGAAAAGACGGTGGAGGCCCTGTGCTTACATGAAAAATCCTTAGGCCATACAAATCCGTCGGCTATCAGTGATACCGGAGTAGGTGCTCTTTGCTTAAAAGCTGCACTAAAAGGTGCCTGGCTCAATGTAAAAATCAATCTTAACAGTATCACAGACAAAGAATTTGTACAAAACAAAGCTGAAAAGGCACAAAAACTCTTAAACGAAGGAGCTTTATTAGCGGATAAAGTGTATGAGGCCGTACTACAAAGCTTATAAGAATAACCCCAAACTTTTAAAAATAAAAAAACTACTGGCTCAAAAAGAAAAACTCTGATAAAATATTGTTAAATAACGTAACAGAGTAGGTAACTTGCGTCAAGTGCTAAGGGATGGGACGTTGTCCTTAGACGAAAAGCTGAGCTTTGCAAAGCTTGCGGTGAGTTATCGCGTTCGCTGTCACATCATAGGAAGCCTTTTTCCATTGATGTGGCAGAACTACTGCCTATATTAGAAAATGGAAGGAGGCTTATTTTTGATGAAAAAATTTTCTACCAGGGAACTGGTCTACATGTCCTTTTTGATTGCACTTAATATTGTGCTTACAAGAGTTACCAGTATAAGAATTAACATCGGGACTGTAGAAGGTATAAGAATCGGTTTTGGAGGTTTTCCCACTATCATGGCCGGTATCATGTTTGGCCCTGCGGCCGGGGGTATAGTGGGTGCTATCGGAGATGTAGTAGGGTATTATATAAATCCAATGGGGGCCTATGTGCCGCTATTTACTCTTTCGGCAGCATTGACCGGTATAATACCCTCGCTGATATTAAAGTTTTTCAAAGGTCCAAATCAATTACTATGGCAGCTGATCGTCGCTATAGGTATCGGTCAGCTTATAACATCGATTATTTTGACTCCGTATTTTTTGCAGCTTGCCTTTAAGATACCGTTTTTTGCTACATTACCAGCAAGAATCATAGCTCAGGCAATCAACGTGCCGATTTATGCTATTTTGGTTCAAACAATTAAAAGGAAAGCTGATATAATCTTAGATTATAGCCCCAGATAGGGGCTTTTTTTGTAATCAATCCTTGGTTTTAATTTTACCGCAGTTCGCACAAACATGGTATTTGGTTTGGGTGCTTTTTTTTACTCGGTGAGAACTTTTGTAAATAATCTTTGGTTTATTAAATCTAACGGTTGAATTATTTGTATTTATACAATCAATATTAGAAACTTTATTTTCTGTATTATTAAAAAACTCATGTTCTGGCACCTTGTGTTTGACTTGGATCCTTTTGAGGGTATTTTTTAACAATTTACTCCATAGTGCAACTACCCTATTTTTATATTCAAAGCGAAATAAGTATAAATTAAAAATAATTGCGCTTATTAAAAAGACTATAATAATATCAATGATTAGCATCTATATATTCACCTCATTTCATTTGTGCTGTCGTTAGTTTTAAGGCATGATTTTCTGATAGCGGTATTAACAAATGAGATAAAACAGGGGTTTTTAACCCCTGTTTTTTATGCGGGGCATGCTGGGCATTGGAAAGTAATTATCAATTGACCGGTAATCTTGAACTCCGATTTCCCGGCACAGCTATCCACAAAGGTAACAGCAAAGGCATTTTGATCTATAGTAAATGCCAAGTCGGTAGGATTGGTCGGGCAACCGGGGCAAGCGATACACAGGGTTTCCTCAATACATACACAAGCACTGCAGCATACAAATGTAGTTTGTGTATTGCCTATTTCTCTTATCTGTAATGCATTTTGTATCTGTACACAACCCACCAGATCGGTTTTTGGTATTTCAAAAATGCATGTAATAGGAGGTTCAGTATTTACTTCACCGGTAGTCTCCTCAGTTCCTTCACACAAGAAAGTACAATTAGATACGATGGCAGAAAATACTATAGGATTTCCGCTAATGACTACAGGTTCAAAGCCCTCCGGGACAGTGACATAACAGCAGAAGGGAATAGTTTTTGTACCCGGTGGTGGGGGTGGTGGTGTTACACCGCAAACGGGTCCGTTGATTCTTTGAGCTGATGTCGTCTGAAATACATCCTGGCCAGCTTTATATCCGACATTTACGCAATCTTCTCCCAATACTGCGTCTAAAGTAAAACAAAAAGTAACTGTCTCATTTTTACCCACAGGTTCGTCAAATTTTATGCCTATTAGATTAACCTGATTACCCGATGGATTGGGCTTAGTAACCTTCGTACAAATGGCGGATACGATCGGTTCCCCGGAAACTTGCTTTGTACAGCTTACAATATTGATAAAATTAATAAATTGGGTAGGATTGTTCGGGCAAACTTCCACCACAAAATTGCTTAAATCATGTGGTGCAGTTCCGTTACCTTTTACCTCATAACAAAAGGTGGTATTACCACCGGATACACTTCTTGAAATAAAAGTTATGGTAAAACCACCTAGAGTGATAGAAGTGTTGGCACAAGCCATTGCTTTCACCTCCCTTTTTTGTTAATACATTGTATGATAATGCCATAAAAAGTGTGAAGATGCCTTTTTGGCTTGTATTTTATTATTTTTTTGTAACCCTTACTTAACGGTTTTAATACTATATATTAAAATAAATATTTATCGAGGGGAGAGCAAATCTATGGAAGATAACCAACCAATGGAAGAAAAAAATGTAGAAGTGGAATTTTTCCCGCCAAAACCTGATAAAGAGAAAGATTGTATCTGTCAAGAATGTGATTGCTGCTGTGAAAAAACACAGAATGTAACCTTTAACTCATGCCAGGATGTTATTGATTTTACAGTACAAAATGTTCAATTAAAATGTGAGGGTAGGTTTCTTAAAATAAGAGTAGAGCTTGATAGGGTATGTCGAGGTAGAAAAATTAATTTAGGTGTATTGGTGTGTGAAAATATCGGAGGGACTTTTTTCACTAGGGCTTTTAGGGCATGTCAAGTAACAGTACCGGGTACTGCCGGCCAATGTGTAGATAACTTCCGAATAGACGAATTTTGTTTTGTTTTTCCAGATGACAATCTTTGTAGTTCACGCACATTTGTAGTTAAAGTAGTAGCTCATTATGCAGACTTTCCAAGTTTTCCGTTTTGTCCTTGTTAAATCTAAAAAAACATTATTGAAATGAAACCCGCTTTTTATTGTAACATAAAAGGCGGGTTATTTTTTGTTAATAGCCTGTTGAGCTTTGAAAAAATTATAGATAATAACATATTAGGTGGAGAATGAATATTATATAATGATAAGTTGGTGGGGGTGCAACTAATGCCTCATAAAACGGAAGATTTTATAAAGGAGTATGTACTAGCACACGGAATATCGGTGGTATGTGGTTTTCCAGAAGAGCAACGGTTGAATATAGATTATACGGGCTGCAAAGATGTGAAAGACATTATAGTTCAGGGTGTGTTACTTAAATTTACCGGTAGAATGTTAAAAGTAAGTGTGAATCTTCAGATGCTCTGTGCTGGGAAAAAGATAGCTTTAGGGGTAGTTCTTCAGGAAAGAGAAGGAAACAATTTTATAATAAAGGGGATTAGAGTGTGCGAAATTAATATACAGGGAGATATAAAAGAGAAATTGACCAATATGTCAGTAAAAGATTTTTGCTTTACTTTTCCAGAGTGGAATTTATGTCTACCAAGAACTTTTAAAATTTGCATCATTGCACACTACCTTTTTCCGGTGACAAAATAGTTGAGCCGAAAAAACAATATCTCCTGTTAAAAACGCCAAGAAATTTATTGCCTTAGATCACCTCAAAAAAGAGGTGATGTCTTTTTTTGCTGTAAATGGTATACTATAATATATCTCACAGGATTGTGTAAAATTTATTTAGACAAGAAGGAGGTTTCTATGAAAGAGGATAAACTAAAACTTAGACGCAAGATATATAGACTTGTAGCCGAACATGCCCGAACTCTTGATAATTTGGAAGATGTGTTCAATGTTGTAATTGATTCGATAGGTGAAGATATAAACAGGGAAGAAGCGGAGTATAGGGTAAGGGCAGCATTAGGTACTTTCGAAGAGGGGAAAATTCCGGAAGAAGTGGATTTTCCATTCATATCAATAATTGAGAAAGCTTGCATAGAACATTCCGAAGATTGTACATGTACTCAGGTTTGTGAATGTGAAGCGATTGCTAAAAGTGGTGAAAAAGGAACACCAGTTCTTGATATTAATAAATGCCTTTCCTGTGGTCTTTGTATTGTGGCTTGTCCTGAAGGTGCTATTACCGATAAAGCTGAAATAGCTCAGACTATAAAACTCATTAAAAAGCATAAAAGGGTATATGCTATTTTGGCACCGGCATTTTCCGGGCAGTTTGGGCCTGATGTCAGTGAAGAACAAATAAAATCTGCCCTTTTGATGCTGGGTTTTTATGACGTAATGGAGGTAGCTCTGGGAGCGGATATGATAACGGTAAAAGAAGCTGATGAATTTTTGAAACGTATGGGTCGGGGTGACAAGTTCATGATTACGTCTTGTTGCTGTCCGCCTTTTGTCCGCATGGCCAAGGGCTTTAGACCAAAAATATCAGGTATGGTCTCTGATTCGGTATCACCTATGGTAGCCGTTGCCCGATTTATAAAAGCAGAAGATGAAAATGCAAAAGTGGTTTTTATCGGTCCCTGTGTAGCAAAAAAAACCGAGGCAAAACTACCGGAATTAAAAGATGCCGTTGATTGTGTGTTAACTTTTGAGGAATTAGCTGCTATTTTTGAGGCATATAAACTGGAGCCGGGCAAAATTCAGGTGGAAATGCCTATAACCGACGCCTCTCATGACGGCAGAATATACGCTCATACTGGGGGAGTATCATCGGCTATTTCTACCAGCATTAGAAGTTTAAATCCGCATTTAGATATAAAAACACGCCATGGTAATGGCATTAAAGAATGTAAACAGATTCTTGACGCCATTGAACAAGGGAACTTGGAGGCCAATTTCGTGGAGGGAATGGCTTGTATCGGCGGTTGTGTGGGGGGGCCCGGAAAACTTATCGATCCGAATACAGGTGCAAAAGCGGTAGATACTTTTGCTGAAAAGAGCCGGGTTAAGAAAGCCATATCCAATGAAGCGGCTAAGATATTGGTAGGAAAATACAAAGATAAGGTTGAGCTTACCTCTCCCAAAATGTAAGAAAGCGGCCACCCAATGTTGTAAATCCCAAAGTTTATGAATTAATATAAAAACTAGTGAGAAGGAGAAAAAATATGAGCTTGTTAATAAAAGCCCTTATAATGGGGATAGTTGAGGGGCTTACTGAGTTTTTACCCATATCTTCTACCGGTCACATGATTATTGTAGGAGATTTTATAGATTTTAAAGGCGAAAACTTTCATACGATGTTTGAGATTGTCATACAATTAGGTGCTATTTTAGCAGTGGTTTATTATTATCGACATAAAATAATGGATTCTTTAAGACATCTAAGACCGGGCGATAAAGGCTTTGAATTATGGTTTAAAATACTGATTGCTTTTTTACCGGCTGCAGTAATAGGTTTATTAATCAATGATATCATAGAAAAATATCTGTTTTCATCGTTTACCGTTGCTATAGCTCTTATAGTAGGGGGATTTTTAATGATATTGGCGGAAAACTATTTTGGTCGCTGGGGTTTGGATGATATGGATAAAACTGATGCAAAGCAGGCCTTTACTATAGGCATAGGTCAATGCCTTGCCTTGATTCCGGGAATGTCCAGGTCGGCATCGACTATCATGGGAGGTATGGCTGCAGGGCTATCTGTAAAAGCAGCGGCGGAGTTTTCTTTTTTTCTTGCCATTCCTACAATGATGGCCGCAAGTGTATATTCATTGTTCAAAGGATATTTCGGCATGACTCGGGTACAGTGGCAAGCATTGGGCATAGGTTTTGTGGTGTCGTTTATTGTAGCATTACTTGCAGTGGATAGATTTCTGTCGTATCTAAAAAATCACTCGCTTAAATCCTTCGCTTATTATCGCATTGTTATAGGTGTTATCATGGTTGTACTGATTATCACCGATGCAATATAGTATTTTTGTTCTAAACCGTACAGTCAGCCTTGACAAAGGTTTGTGTCATAGATAGAATAAAGGAAAAGAATGCTTTGAAAGGGAGGAGTAGAAGCGATCTCCTATAAAAGAGAGGAAGGTCTTGGCTGAAAATCTTCCGGGAGTAACTTTGAAGGTCGCCCTGGAGCAGCTCCTGTGAATAAGTAGCTGGAGACGGTCACGCCCGTTAAAGCTTAAAGCGCTCACGAGAGAATTAAGGTGGTACCGCGGAAGCAAGCCTTTCGTCCTTTTTAGGATGAAAGGTTTCTTGATTTTCATACTAACCCTTGATAACTCTATCGTAACCAGAAATAAATATAAATATTTTTTGGCCAAAATTGACATTTTACAGAAAATCAACCCTTGGTTCTCATATAGAATTTTTTTTGAGTTGCCATTGTCTTTTGTGTTGTGAGAATATGGAAAGTTCAAATCGACTTAAGTTATTTTACAATAAGTAATTACTCTTTATGTAAATCATTATTTGCAAAGTATAGGAGTGGGTTAATATGCAAAAAAAAATACCATCTATTTATAATCCCAAAGAGGTGGAGGATAAATGGTATGAATTCTGGGAAAAGGAGAACCTTTTTTATGCTAAAAGAGATCAAGACAAGCAGCCATTTACCATCGTTATTCCTCCACCTAATGTAACAGGGCAACTTCATATGGGTCATGCTTTGAACAATACGTTACAGGATATATTGATTCGGACCAAGCGGATGCAAGGGTACTGTGCACTATGGCTACCGGGTACCGATCATGCCGGGATAGCTACCGAAGCGAAGGTCAAAGAACAGTTGGCTGATGAAGGTTTATCTAAATATGATTTGGGTAGAGATAAGTTTTTAGATAAAGTATGGGAATGGAAGGCAAAGTATGGGGATACGATTGTTAATCAATTAAAAAAACTAGGGTCTTCCTGTGACTGGTCAAGGCTTAGATTTACTATGGATGAGGGTTTAAGCAAAGCCGTCAGGGAGGTCTTCGTTCTTTTATATGAAAAAGGCCTCATCTATCGAGGTAACTATATTGTGAACTGGTGTCCCACTTGTAAAACAACCCTTTCAGATATTGAAGTGGAACATAAAGACAAGCTAGATAAAATCTATTATGTGAAATATCCCTATAAAGACGGTTCGGGCTATCTGATCGTAGCTACCACCCGACCCGAAACTATTCTAGGAGATACAGCGGTAGCCGTAAACCCTGATGATGAACGCTACAAGGGTGTAGTAGGTAAAACCCTCATCCTTCCGATTGTCGGCACAGAAATCCCTGTTATCACGGATTCCTATGTGGATATGGAATTTGGAACAGGTGCGGTAAAGGTCACACCGGGTCATGACCCCAACGACTTTGAAATGGGATTGCGCCATGATCTGCGGATAATAACAGTTATAGATGACAGTGGCTTAATGAACGATAAGGCCGGGAAGTTTAAAGGTATGGACAGATTTGATTGTAGAAGGGCCCTGGTGGAAGAACTGCAGCGAGAAGGCTTACTTGAAAAAATGGAAGATTTAAGTCATAGTGTAGGTCATTGTTATCGTTGCCATACTACTGTTGAGCCTACGGTTTCCAAGCAGTGGTTTGTAAAAATGCAGCCATTGGCCGAGCCGGCTATAGAAGTTGTAAAACAGGGGAAAGTTAAGTTTGTGCCGGAAAGATTTGCAAAGATATACTTAAACTGGCTTGAAAATATCCGTGACTGGTGTATATCCAGGCAGCTTTGGTGGGGGCATAGGATTCCTGCCTGGTACTGTAAAGAATGTAAAGAGACAACAGTGTCCCGGGATGATGTGAAAGTATGTCAAAAATGCGGTAGCTGCAATATCGAGCAGGATCCAGACGTACTTGATACTTGGTTCAGTTCAGCCCTGTGGCCTTTTTCTACCTTGGGCTGGCCAGAGGATACGCCGGATTTAAAGTATTTTTACCCCACTTCAGTGTTGGTGACAGCATATGACATCATATTTTTCTGGGTTGCCAGGATGATATTCTCAAGCTTAGAATGTATGGAACAGCCACCCTTTGAATATGTGGTTATAACGGGACTTGTGCGGGATGCTCAGGGCCGAAAGATGAGCAAGTCTCTGGGCAACGGTATTGACCCTCTGGAGGTTATCGATAAATACGGGGCGGATACTTTAAGATTCACCCTAAGTACCGGCAATGCACCGGGCAATGATATGAGATTTTATTGGGAAAAAGTCGAAGCCAGCCGCAATTTTGCAAATAAAATTTGGAATGCTTCCCGATTCGTGATGATGAACTTGGGAGACTTGGAGCCGGGCGAAATTGATGTAAAACAATTGTCTTTGAAGGATCGCTGGATATTAAAACGGGTTAATGATGTAACACGTGAAGTCACTGACTCTCTTGAAAAATTTGAGATTGGAATTGCTTCTCAGAAAATTTACGACTTTTTTTGGAGTGAGTTTTGTGATTGGTATATAGAAATGGCAAAAATAGATTTGTATGGTGAGAATGATGAAGCTAAGAGATGCACAGCACAGGTGTTATCGAAAGTTCTTGAGCAGGCCTTAAAATTGTTACATCCCTTTATGCCCTTTATTACTGAAGAGATTTGGCAGCATATTTCCCATGAAGGGAAAAGCATAATGATATCACCCTGGCCGGAGTATAAATCGGAGTGGGAATTCAAAGATGCTGGTGAGATGGAATTAGTAATGGATGCAATAAGAGGAATCAGAAATATTCGAGCTGAAATGAATGTCTCGCCGGGTAAAAAAGCAATGGCTTTAGCTAGAGTGAGCAATCCATTAGCTATGAAGATTCTAAGCAATAATCTGGATATAATCTACAGCTTGGCTAAGGTGTCAAAAATGGAATTTGGAAAAGTAACTTCATCCATTCCGCATAAAGCTGTCTCTTGTGTGATTAAAGGTGCTGAAATATTCATCCCAATGAAAGGCTTAGTAGATTTGGATACTGAAATTGAAAGGCTTGAAAAAGAAAAGACAAATCTGGAGAATGAACTCGACAGGGCAAATAAAAAGTTAGACAATCGAGGTTTTTTGGAAAAGGCTCCCCAGGATGTAGTGGAAAAAGAGCAACAAAAACAAAAAGATTATCAAGAAATGCTACAAAAAGTAGAGCAAAGGCTAAAGATGATGGCCGATTTAGCATAAAGGGACAAACGAAGCAGGGGCAGCGTGCAGGATGAGGCTTTCTGACACTCGGCAGGACGCCTAGTTGCCTGTGGACCCCTACGTCGTAGGGAACGGTCTTGCCTTAGGAAGAGGTGCCACCTGCTTCACTGAAGTAACTTTCTACCTTGAAACCAATCACTTATAGAAGGGAAAGAATATATGCTGAGCTATAACCAAGCTTTAGACTTTATCCATGGTCTTAATAGATTTGGCACAAAGCTCGGGCTCCAAAACATCACAAAACTGCTAGAGCTTCTTGGCAATCCTCATAAAGGCATTAAAATAATCCATGTTGCAGGTACCAACGGTAAAGGTTCCACTTGTGCTATGATTGATTCAATTCTTCGATCGGCGGGTTTTAAGGTTGGCCTTTATACCTCCCCGTATCTTGAGGTTTTCAATGAGCGGATGCGAGTCAACGGAGAAAACATTTCTGATGATGACTTGACAAGGCTTACTGATAAAGTATATGAGACAGTAATATACATGAGGAAAAACAATCTCGGTTCTCCTACGGAATTTGAAGTTGTTACAGCCATAGGATTCCTATATTTCAAAGAGCAAGCGGTAGATTTTCTTGTACTTGAAGTTGGTATGGGTGGTAGGCTGGATGCAACAAATGTAGTGACACCGGTGATAAGTGTCATAACCACCATTAGCCTGGATCATCAGCAGTACCTGGGTAATACACTTAAGAGTATTGCCAGGGAAAAATGCGGGATAATAAAGCCAGGGATTCCTGTGGTAGCGGGTACGCAGGAAACTGAAGCCATGACTGTGATTGAAGAAACCTGCGATTTGCTGAAGTGCTCATTGACAAAGGTAATCAATACGGAAACTGATAAATTGCCTGATGTGATAAGCTACCGGCCGGTAAGTGATGATGTAAAAGGTATGATCTTTGACATAAATGCTCCGAAAAACAGTTTTCCAAGCATTGAGATCGGACTTATAGGAAGACATCAATTGGACAATGCTGCAACGGCTGTTGGTGCTGTAGAGGCGTTAAGTCTTACCGGTACCAACATAAACAAGAACGCTATATATTCGGGGCTTAAAGCAGCAAGATGGCCCGGAAGGTTGGAAATACTACATGAAAAGCCTACGGTCCTCATCGATGGTGCCCATAATATAGCGGGGATAAAAGCACTAAAACAAACTCTAGAGCAGTATTTTCATAACAAAAAGAAGATTTTAGTATTAGGCATTTTACAAGATAAGGATTATAAGCAAATGCTGCAGTATATAGTAAATGTGGCTAATATTGTTATTTCCACGGCACCGGATAGCCCGAGAGCTTTATCGGCCGCCGGATTATCTGAGATTATTATTGAAATTTTTGATGACAATGCAATACGAGTAGATATAAAAGATGCCGATATTGGTGAAAAAGTCTGCAGTGATGCATTAATTAGGGTCTATACTGAAGATAAGATAGAAGATGCTGTAAATTTGGCTCGTTCTTTAGCAGCTCCGGAAGACACGATAATATTTGCCGGTTCCTTATATATGATAGGACATGTTAGGGCATTGTTAAAAAATATATAAAGAAGTTATTCAGACCGAGCCGACTGTATTATCTTATGTTAATTTCATTTCAAAAAAAGGCTGCCTTGATTCGTTAAAATGTTTCAAGGGAAGCCTTTTTTATTGCAAATATATCTGTTTACCTGCATAGGATATATTATAAACTTATCGGGAGGAGGTTGTCATGACTCAAAGTCCTGACAGCAATCAAGAAAGTTGGAAGAATTTAATAGATGAAATTGAAAAAGCTCGGCTGGAAATTGATTTATCTGAAAAAGCCTTTCAGTGGGTTCAAAATAATCCGGAGGCGGTAGATTTAGCTATTACAAAAGAACAAGCAGCCATCGAACATTTTGATTTTTTAATAAAACAGGCGAAAAAAATGGGGCTGAAGCTAGATATGAACCAGTTGATTGCCAAAGTGTTAAAGTGATTTCTAGCGTTATAAAACAATTTGGCATGTATTTCGTAGATTTATCCGGAAGACGTAACTTTAGTGACATGACAAGGGATGCTTCATTTGTCATCAAGAGGTGACAAATGAAGCATCCCTTGTCATTTAAAAGTGATTTGACCAATAATGGAAGGCTATGCCCTATTTAGCAAGCGGTCATGGCTGTAGAACTCTACTGTCGTCTTAGAGCTTCAATAGGAGGAACTGAAGATGCTGAAACAGCAGGATATATTCCAAACAGAAGTCCAGAAGTCAATGCCACTACCACGGCGATTTTTATGGCATCAAAGCTAATGGCTGTTTCAAACCCATGGCGGGCAAAAGCATTGAGTCCCCATATACCGCCTGCTGTGCCGGCTATAGCACCGATACCGCTAACATATAGAGCTTCCAACAAAAACTGTATCAATAAATCTGTCTGTTTTGCCCCCAGTGCTCGTCGTACTCCTATTTCCTGGGTTCGTTCAGTTACTGCCACGAGCATAATATTCATTATTCCCAAACCACCTACTAATAGTGAAACTGCAGCGATACCTCCGAGTAAAAGAGTCATTACACGATTGGCTTGGTCAGCTTCTTGAACCAATTGGTTTAAATTGGTAATGGTAATCAAATCCTCGCCACCGGGGATTATAGGGCTACTTTTGCTCTCTCTAGAAGGACCTTCGACAAACTCAACATCGACAGGGCCTTCATCAGTTGGCTCATTTTCATTGCCATTTCCCGGTAGGGTGGTAGGTGCGCTTTGATCAAGCCCCAACTTTCTTTTAAAAATCCTACCAAGCTGTACTACGGCAAGGTCGGCTTTTATAGGTGTTTCAGCTTTTCCCCATATTTCAGTAATGGTCTTTTTTTCAGCAATTTTTAAAGCAGTAGTGTAAGGTACGACTATCTTATCATCAATATCTTCAGCCTTACCGGGACCTTTTGGGGCTAATACACCTACTATCCTAAAAGTTCTACCATTTAAACTTATGACCTGACCTACAGGGTTACGCCCTCCCATCAAGCCAGCCCCCATATTATAGCCTAGAACGACTACCGGGGAGCGTTGAGATGTATGTAGTTCAGTGAAAAAGTGACCGGATACCAAATGATGATCCCTAATATCGGGAAAATTACTGTTCACTCCGACAATATCCACTGTTCCCCGGGCTCTTCGCCAACGCATCACTGCTTTTGTATAAACCACCGGAGTAGCTATATCCATACCATCAACCCGCTCTACCAAATCCGGCACATCATCTGGATCAAATTCCACCGAAGGATCGTTTGCTTTTATAGCAATTACGTTGGAACCAAGACTTTCAAACTGAGCTACGACGGCTTGCCTTGCACCCTCACCTATTCCCATGAGGCTGATAACAGAAGTGACTCCAATGGTCACACCTAATATAGTAAGTGCGGAACGCAAGGGGTGTGCCAAGATTCCGTGAGCAGCCATTCTGGCGGCAAACCATAACCGTGTAAGTGTAGGGTAAATACGTAGTGACTTAAACATTATATCAACTCCTTAATTGGCTGCTGGAG
>CAZFME010000046.1:3312-16644 GCA_964520055.1 uncultured Clostridia bacterium | reverse complement strand
CATAATACTCCTGCAACTAAGAACAATAGAGCATATTGTTCTTTTGAAATAAAATAACCGGAAATTGCCGACCCCAAGCCCATACCTATGTAATTTGCAAAAACCCTTAGGCCCGAATAGGTGCCTCGACGATCAGTATTTACTGATTGCAGCATTGGGCTATCTACCACTGAGTAGACAAAGTTGGTAGTCATGGTGCGGGCACAGACCAGCAGAACAAATAGCCAAATAGGAGCAAATGTCATAGCCAGGATGGCCAGCATCTGAACAATCAGTGTGGCTGATGCTATTCTGCGGTTGGAATATCTTTGGCATAGGAAGGAGACAACAGGGACAGCCAGGCTGCCAATAATTGCAATTAATGAGAACAGGGAACCGATAATGTCGTCAGAAAGACTGTAACGTTGGCGCAGGATAAGATTGAGCATGGACATGATACAGTTAAAGATTGTCATTGTAACAAAGCCGAAAAGTAAAAACGAAAGTATACCTCGGTTTCGTAAAATGTCAAGCAGGTGGATGTTAACACTGTTTGCTAAACGCTGTTTTGGAAGCCAAATACGGGTGCAACCAAGTGTAAAGTATGAAAGTGCACTGATAATAAGCAGAGCCTTATACGGGTTTTCAAATGACGGAAACAGTTTAGGAAAGAAACCTGCAAAAAAGCTGCCTATTACGCTGCTTACGAAGTAAAGAAAGATGACGAGGTTATACCCAACTTGTTTTTGATTGGGAAGCACGAGACTGGTAATAAGAGGAAACTCAGTACACATTATACAAGCCAGTCCAAAGCCATAGATTATTTGTGCCACATAGAAAACTGTGTGTGCGGTGGTAGTCGATATTGTGAGCAGAGAGATGCCGACCATAACCCCGCCTAAAGCAGAAACCCGTGGGAACCCGATTTTATCGCTAAGCCGGCCGCAAAAAAATGAGGATATTGCTGTTGATAAAAATCCTACAGAAATTAACATACCTATTTCCGCAGAAGAAAACCCAAACAATTTAAGATGAAAATTAAATGCGATATTCCAAATGCCAATCCCAAAGCCAAAGGCACACTCTGTAAGCAGGTTGAACATAGCGGGCTTTGGAAGGGGTTGTGATAACACTTTCATGGCAGATTCTCCATTCTATTATAACGTTTTAATATATTATATAATAATAAAGATTATACCACAATGTTTTTCTACTAAGATAAGTAATTTTAATAATTACAACCATTCCCTTTAATATGTGGCCTGCTTTAGATTGAAGCTTTATTTTAAATGTAGTGGTAACAAAATGAAATACCTTGCATTGGTACAAGTTTATAGCTAAAGGGTTTTCCGAAAAAAATGGAATTTCCAAAAGGGAGTAAAGCTTATTATGAGAAAAGATATTTTAACGCGATTTGCAGTTATGAGCTATCCATATTGCCATTATCCATTCGAGTATTTTCTTAAAGATATGGATCGTTTCGGAATAAAAAACATTGAAATCTGGGGTGGTTCGCCACATTTATATTACAAGGATGTAACGCCTGATAGTCTGCAAAGGATAAAAAATGAAATTGAATCACATCATATTAAAGTAGTTGCGTATACACCGGAACAGGTGCTATACCCATATAACCTTGCTGCTAGGGAGCCTGAGATTCACAAAAGAAGTATTGAGTATTTCAAAGAAAATATTCGTATTGCTGCGATGTTAGGGTCACCCTTGATGATAGTCAGTGCTGGATGGGGTTATCTTAACGAAAGCAAGGAAGAGGCATTAAAACGCTCCCGTGATTCGCTCAAAATAGTTTCTGGATATGCTATGGAATATGGCATTACTCTTGCACTTGAGCCTCTTACAAAAATCAGCTCGAATCTTATAAACTACGCAACTGAGCTTGCAGATATGATATCAGATGTATCATCGCCTGCATTGGCAGGGATGCTTGATGTTGGTCAAATGGCAATACTAGGGGAGACTGTGGAAGATTATTTTAATGCTTTGGGTCGTCAGCTTGTCCACATACATGTTATGGACGGAAAGCCTGAGGGTCATCTTGCTTTTGGTGATGGGATACTTCCAGTGGATCATTATGTAAATGAGGCCCTGAGACTCGGATACAATGGATATTTTTCTATGGAAATGAATGATAGACGGTACTATTTACAGCCTAATATTGCAATACAACAGTCGATCAAAGCCATGAAAAATTGGATAATGGATGGTACTGAGCGTTTATAAGATAAATATAGTTGCCATTATCGGCATTGTATTAGGTGTCCATATTGAATGTCTATTTACAATAAAAAATAAATATGATAATATAACATCATAATACGTATTAGTAAAACCTTTTTATATTTTATATGCTCTTATCTATCTAAACCACCTATTTTTTCAATCATTTATAAAAACATCAATAATTTAGCTAGCAAATTGAGCTCTTTGGATAGGTTACACTTGCTCTCAAACCTCTGACTACAATCAGCTAGAACCGACTCAATTATGCAAAGGAGTTCGGTCAAATGCCGTACTAGGTAAACGAACCGCTTTTAAAGGGAATGCTTGACGTTTGCCAACTGCTCATCCTTGGCCGGACAGTAAAGGCTGGTTATATTAAGAGGTGCTATTAGGTAATTAGAATAGAAGCTTAAAAGGGCATTGCATGAATAGAAGGCTAAGTAAATAAATTGCAAGTAAATATATAGTATGGAAGGTGAAGGATTCATGGCTTATATGATAGGTGTTGATGTAGGCGGTACATTTACGGATTTTTCATTGTCGAATACCAAGACAGGGGAGCTTGTTCATTACAAACATCCGTCTACACCGGAGGACCCATCTATTGCAATTGTCACTGGTGTTGAGAAAATATTGGACAACTACAAGATCAAACCTGAGGAAATAGAGTACTTGGCACATGGCACAACTGTTGCCACAAATGCCTTGATCGAAAAAAAAGGTTCCAAAATAGGTTTGATTACGACCGCAGGTTTCAAAGATTTGATGGAAATAGGTTGGCAAAAGAGGCCTTCTTTGTATGATTTGCTCAAGCCTAAGCCACAGCCGCTAATCCCGGAGGGTATGACATGTGAGGTAAGAGAAAGAATACTGCATGACGGTAGTGTTCTGGTCCCGTTAAATGAAGATGATGTACGTAAAGCTACTGAGTATCTAAAGGCCAAAAAGGTAAGTGCCATAGCTGTGTGCACTATATTCTCTTTTCTTAATCCTGCACATGAGCTTCGTATTAAAGAAATCATCAAGGAGATTTATCCTGAAGTATATGTTTCTATTTCAAGTGAGCTGGTACCGGAGTTTCGTGAGTTCTCACGTATGAGTACCACTGTCTTAAATGCATACCTCGGCCCGGTTATGAAAAAATATGTTCATAATTTTGAGCGATGCATTAGGGATACAGGAATTACAGTCCATCCATATGTCACCCAGTCTAATGGCAGTATCATTTCCATCTCAGAAACCATTGATTTTCCTATCAAGACAGCCGCTTCCGGCCCAAGTGCGGGTGTTATTGGTGCAGTCTACATCGGTGAACAGTGCAAGTGCAATAAGATCATCACCTTTGATATGGGTGGAACAAGTGCCGATATCAGCCTTATCGAAGACGGAAAGTCACAGCTCTCTTCCGAACGTCTGGTGGAAGGTTATCCTGCACGTATACCGATGATTGACATAATCACCATCGGTGCAGGTGGAGGAAGTATTGCCTATATTGATGATGGTGGTGCGCTCAAGGTTGGTCCTGAGAGTGCCGGTGCAAGACCCGGACCTGCTTGCTATGGTGTTGGAGGTACTAAGCCTACTGTGACGGATGCCAATATCGTACTTGGTAAGCTCAACCAAGAAAAAATCCTAGGCGGCCGTTTTAAGGTTCATACAGATCTTGCTCAGCAAGCCATTCAGGAACATATCTGCGAGAAGGCTGATCTTAGCATGATTCAAGCGGCAAACGGCATTATATCTGTTATAAACTCCAGTATGATGCGTGCAGTGCGACTGGTTTCGGTTGAGCGGGGATATGATATTCGCGAATTTACACTGATGGCATTCGGCGGTGCAGGACCACTCCATTCTTGTGAGATCGCTCGCGAATTGGGTATTAACACTGTTATCATCCCGCCGTCTCCCGGTACACTGTGTTCGTTGGGTCTGTTAATGGCAGATGTTAAATTCGACCTGAGCCGCTCAAATATCATGATTGCGGAAAATAAAAACATTGACGAGATCAATGAAGTTTTCAACTCAATGAAAGACGAAGGTAGGGAAATGCTAATCAGAGAAGGCGTTGCAGCAGAAAAGAGAAGTTATCAGCGCTTTATTGATGCACGCTATGAATTCCAAAACTATGAGATTTCCATTGAGCTGCCTGATTGCCCGATGACCGAAGCGGTGCTGGCTCAGGCTATTAAAGATTTCCATAAAGAACACGAGAAAAACTACGGCTATTACAACGAGAAAAATCGTGTTCAGATTGTTAATTACCGCATTTCTGCAATAGGAGATATAGATAAGCCTGAGCTCATGGAGCTACCTTGTGATCCGGATGCTAAGCTGCCTTCACCTATTGAAAGTAGGAAGGTTTTATTCCAGGGTGAGGCAGAGTTCATTGAAACGAATATATATCAGCGTGAAGAATTGATGCCCGGATGTACCTTTACCGGTCCTGTCATTTTGGAGCAGATGGATTCTACCATTGCTATCCCGCCTGACTGGACAGCTAAGACCGACGGTTTTTATAATCTTATACTGACTTATAACGGAGGTGAAAAATAATGAGCCAGAAAACAAACAAAAAAGCTGATGCCGTAACGGTGGAAATTATAGGCAACCTCTTGCTTTCCATTGCAGAAGAAGTTACAACGGTTATTATTAAGAGTGCATATTCAACAAATATAAAGGAACGTCGTGATGTTTCCACCGGAATAGTGGATCCCGACGGCAATATGGTTGCCCAAGCTGAAAACCTTGCAATTCACCTGGGTTCTTTATTAACATTTGTGAAAGAGCTTTATAAGAAACATCCCAAGGAAACTATTCGTCCCGGTGACATGTTTATCGGAAATGATCCTTACAACGGTGGTGGTAATCACCTGCCTGACATTGTTATAGCGGCTCCTGCTTTTGAAGGTGACACCATGATCGGCTGGGTTGTGAATATGGCGCATCATTCTGATATAGGTGGGAAGATACCGGGAAGCACCTCTGGCGACGCGGTAAGTATTTTTCAAGAGGGGCTAAAGCTGCCGATAATTCGCATATGTGAAAACGATAAGGTGCTTGATAATGTAATGGATTTGATACTTGCAAATACTCGTGTCCCCAAAGAACGCTATGGTGACCTGATTGCTCAAATATCTGCCAATCGCGTTGGTGTACGCAGATTGAAGGATGCCTTTAAACGCTATGATGTGATGCTGCTTGACTGCATGGATGAGCTGCAAAACTATGCGGAAAGGAGATTGCGTGCCGTAATTCGCAATCTGAAGGACGGTGTCTATAAATTCACAGATTACATGGACAATGCTGGTGAAAAATATCCGGACCCATTACCTATATCTGTTACCATCACTATTAAGGATGACTTTATGGATTTTGACTTTACAGGCACCTGCGATCAGGTGGAAGCACCGATAAATGTTCCATATAACTCATTGTTGGCTACAGTGTTTTACTCATTAAAGGCTCTCATAGGTCCTGATATTCCTTCCAATGCCGGTATCTACAGAGCGTTTAGAGTCTATGCTCCGCCTGGATGCTTGGTTTGCTCCACACACCCTGCACCTGTAGGTGTTATGATTGATACCTGCCAGCGTCTACCGGATGTTATTTTTGGGGCCCTTGCACCCGTGGTACCGGAACGCATTGTAGCAGGATGTAACGGCGCTTGTACTTCTGTTGTATTTACCGGGATGCTGGAAAACAACCCGGACCACTTCTATATATACCATGAGGCGATTGCCGGTGGTTCCGGTGCCAGCAAGCATGCGGATGGCTTGAGCGGTGTTCAAGTGCATATGACAAATACCTCCAATATGCCTGTTGAGGCTCTGGAGATTGAGTTTCCTATCATTTTAGTAAAGAAATATGAGCTGAGAAAAGACTCTGGCGGCGCAGGTCAGTTTCGTGGGGGTTTAGGAATCGCCCGTGAGTTTGAGATTATTGGCGATGGGGTTTCTACCACATGTCTTGGTGACCGTCATAAATTCTCTCCATGGGGGCTGGAAGGAGGCAAGGATGGTGCCGGTGGTGCATTCTACCGAGTATTGCCAAACGGCACTGAAATTCGACTGTCCAATAAATGCAGTAATCATCCTGTCAACAAGGGTGATATTATTCGGGTGTTGACCCCCGGTTCGGGTGGATACGGGGATCCGCTTAAACGACCTGTTGAGAAAGTTCTGCGTGATGTATATGAAAACAAGGTTTCCCTGGAGAGTGCCAGGAATGACTATAAGGTTGCTATCATTTGTGATGAGAATGGGGATTATGTTATAGATGTGGAGGAAACCGCAAAACTTAGAGCTTAAATATTTTGGGAAAATATCCGCTTGAGGGTGTTTTCCCGTAGAAAGGCTGTATATGTATGAGGGTAGCTGTTGTAGGTTTTATTTGTATCGACGTTTATGAAAATCTTCAAAACCGGTGCTATGCCACAGGAAATGGAGTCGACGTACTGATTAATTTGACAAAGCGCGGTATCAAGGGGTCGGTTATTAGTGCGGTAGGAGACGATGATTATGGTAAGCTGATGCTGAACACGCTCTCAAAGTATGGGATTGATACCTCCCATGTTCATGTAGTGCCACAGGGAAAGACGGCGGTCATCAAAATGTCCCTTAACGGTAAGGATCGTGTGCATGGTGAGCGTATTCGCGGTGTGATGCAAGACTACAGCTTGCAGCCGAAAGATATGGAGTTTATACAGGAGCATGACATTATACACACAGACTTATCTTGGAATGTTGTTGAACAGCTGCCGCTAATGCGGGAAAAGGGCGGAAAGGTATTTTTTGATTTTTCCATAAAGCACAATCATCCCCATGTACCGCAAATTTTACGAAATATCAACTGGGGTCAGTTTTCGTTTGAAAAGAGGACACACGAAGTGGAGGAGTTTTTAAAACAGGGTATTTCCTATGGGCCGGAACTGTTAATTGCCACCTTTGGCGAAAATGGTGCTTTAGCCTATGATGGTAAGCAATTCTACGAGCAGGGTATTGTAGAAGGCGTAAAGGTTGTCAATACAGTTGGTGCAGGGGATGCTTTCGCCTCTGGATTTTTATATGGCGTTATTTCCTCAATGGACATACAGGCCTGTCTTGAAATAGGTGCACAAACATCAGCAAAAATTATAGGGTTGTTTGAACCCTATTAAGTGATATATAAAAGGTATGGTGGTTAATGTATGATCATAGACGTTCACGTACATTGTGCGTTTTTTAAAGATATTTGTGAGGATTCCGGCAGGGTGCAATTTCGCCGCAACGAATATGCCCTTCATAAAACGGGGCCGGCAGATATGGAGCAGACACTTACTGTCATGGACTTTGCTAAGATTGACAAATCTATCTTGCTACCTCTGGATCTCACCACAGTCAGCGGTGACACCCTGGTTTCCAATCAGGAGGTGCATAAGCTGGTCAATCTGCAGCCGGACCGATTCATTGGTTTTGCAAGTGTAGATCCTTACCGTCCGGATGCTTCGGAGGTGACAGAATATGCCTTTAAAGACCTGCGGCTTACCGGGCTCAAGCTCAACTTGTCACGTTTAAAGCTTTATCCAATGGATAAGCGACTGACTCCGCTGTACGATCTATGCATAAAGTACAATCGTCCAATTATGTTTCATGCGGGACTTAGCTGGGAACCCAATGCTCCCGCGCGTTACGGTAGACCAATAGAATATGAGGATTTGGCAATGGCATATCCCACACTGCGCTTTTGCTTGGCACATTTTGGTTGGCCATGGGTAGACGAGACAGTTATGCTTATGATTAAATTCCCCAACGTATATACGGATACCAGCTTGCTTTACCTGGATTCACCCAAACGCTTTTTCGACCAGATTTTTATGAAGAATATGGGGCCAACCTGGATCGAGCACAATTTTCTTGAACAGGTGATGTTCGGCTCAAATGCCCCTCGTTTCCGCCCAGCCCGTATCCGAGAAGGGGTAGAAAGCCTTCCGATGCGAAAAGGCTCCATGGAGAAAATCCTTGGGCTAAATGCGGAGAAGTTCTTGGGATTGGGGGGACAATAGGATGGTTAAATTGACGGTGGAAGAGGTTCGCAGCACAAAAGAATTCCAGATGATAAAAATCACCGATAAGGTAAGGGTAGCCGTAGAAAAATCCGGTATAAAGAACGGGTTGGTAGCGGTAATCAGTGCACATACTACCACAGGTATCATGATAAATGAAAGTCTGCCGTGTGTAGAACAGGATATCGAAGAGGCATTGGAGCGTTTAATCCCTAGGGACGAGTGCTATATGCACGCACATTTTCTGCCCAGCTATGGGACTACCGGTGGAAACTCTCCGGGCCATCTCAAGTCTATGCTGGCGGGTAACCACTGCCTGCTCCCCGTAGTGGACGGTAAAATGCACAGCGGTCATGCGCAGGATATCTATTTTGTGGAATTTGACGGCGTAAAGCCACGTAAATACTTCATCCAAGTCATAGGAGAATAGATAATAGTGGAGGTCAAGAACAGGAGGCTCAATATGAAAATCAAACAAATAGTTAGTGAGATTAAAGCAAAAATGGATTCTGTCGGTGGATTAAAAGCAATTTATTTCGTGGCCTGTGGCGGTTCCCAAGCAGCCATCTACTCGGCCAAATATTTAATACAGTGTGAGACCAAGGGTATTGCCACCGAAATATTTAACAGCAATGAGTTCGTCCATGCGACACCTAATATGTTGGATGAACGGTGTATATGTGTGATCTGCTCACTGAAAGCGACTCCGGAAACCGTTGAGGCAGTCAAGGTTGCCAATAGTTATGGCGCCATAACTGTTGCTATGACGGGTTTTCCCGATACTGACATGGCAAAAACAGGCCAGTATGTAATCATATATTCTAACGGAGAACAACAGATATACTCCCAGGCCAACCAGGCCCTGTCTCTGAAGTTCTGCTTTGAGGTGCTAAAGCAATTTGAAAATTATCCATACTACGAAGAAGCTATGAGTGCGTATGATCACCTTGATGATATCATTAGTAAGGGCAAAACCGCCCTGCTTCCCATAGCGGAGAAATTTGCCAGAGATTTTAAGGATGACAGTGTGTTCTATGTTGTAGCAAGTGGTCCTGCTTATGCCACCGCTTACACCATGGCTTGCTGCCATCTTATGGAGATGCAGTGCAAACATGCTGTCTACCTGCATTCCGGCGAATACTTCCACGGGCCCTTTGAAACTACCGATGAGTCGGTTCCGTTGATTCTCATTAAAACAGTCGGGAAAACTCGTCCACTGGATGAGCGTGTAGAGCGTTTTCTTGAAAAATATGCACATCGTCGCTTAGTTTTGGATATGCAGGAACTTGATATCGGAGTGATTGACGAAAATGTTGTGGAATACTTTGCATCATCGATCATGATTCCGATTGAGCGCTTTATCGTCTCTACGATGGCAGAGCTACGCGGTAAATCAATGGATGAACGCAGATATATGTGGCAGTTTGAATATTAAGGCACAAATTAAGTGCCAAGTAACGGCTATGTCTTATAATATTGTAGTTAAAGGAATAATAAAAGGAAGTGCAAAACTAATTTTTAAGTAGGTTGATATGCTCCCCTTACTATTAGACAGTTAAAATAATAAAACTGTTTATGCTAGGGGGGCATATTTTTTATAGAACGAAAAATGAAGGTTTGTTTTGAGCAAAGATTATCTTAAAGCGGGAAAAGCCAAAGGCAGTTAGCAAAAGAGCTGTTAAAACGAATAATATTATTCGTTTTAACAGCTCAGCGGGACGTATGATTTTATGCAAATTTCTTGCCCATACCGAAGGCACCGTTTACCAGGCATGTTTTAGCCGCAAAAGATGCAGCTCTCCGGAGGGCGGTTTGAACTGCCTCTTCAAAGAACATGCGGTCAGTGTGCATCCGCTCTGTATTGGATTTTTTCGCTTGAGTAAAAGAAAGCAGGAAGCTTGTTGCAAATGAATCCCCCGCACCTAGTGTGTCAACTGCTTTAACAAGCTCCGGTGGTTGAGTGAAAAAACGAATTCCGTCGTATAGAATTGCTCCCCGACTGCCACATGTGGCGACTACGATCTTGCAGCCCTGCTGATGGAGTTTACGACAGATGGTGTGCACCTCTTCAGAGGGGAGGGAGCCACAGGAAAGAAAACCGAAGTCAATGTATTTGCAGATTTCGGCGGTCTTTTCGGGGTCACCCCATTGGCCTGAGAAATCATAGGAAATAGGCACCTCCAGCTGGGCTGCAGCAGCAAGTTGCCGGTCAAAATGGCTGTTGTTGCTAGTGTGAATAAGATCAAAGCCGCTAAGATAGCATTTATCCTTACAGTCGAGTACGATTGGATGCTCCTTGGCAACACCGCCTTTGTTGCTTGTGACAAACACACGGTCGCCTTCCACCAGGTTCACCACCGCATAGCCATTTTCACCTTCGTATTGGCGGCAGCGGGAGTGTTCAACTTTCAGTTCATCCAGTGTTGCAATAACGTGTTTTGCAACCTCGTCCGTGCCAAAAACCCCCATATAGGATGCATCAGCCCCCAATAATTTTGCATAGACTGCAAAGTTTAATGCCTGTCCTCCGGGGTACATATATCCCGAGTGGAGATATTTGTCGCAAACATTATCGCCAAGACCTAATACTTTTAACAAATAAGCCACCTCCGAAATGCTGCTTATAATAAACAATAATTAGACACCCATGTTACTTTGTGACACCCTCAGACAAATGAAAATTTATTTTCAGGGTAGGATCGCATATCATACAACCTACATTTTACACTCCCACCCAAAACCTAACCTGAACTAAAAAATATTTCACAAGCCCCTAAAATGGGAGAAAATGACAAAAAAGCGACAATATTATATATAACATTATAATATATCTTATTTGAAGGATGTCTAATTGTCAATACCCCTTAAATTGAAATATATAATACTTATCCCATGTGGCAGTGACTCCGGAGAGATTTCATGACGGAGGTAATGTCTGGGATATAGAAAAGCATTTGGAGCCGGGCACTTAACATATTTTAGAGTTAACTTATTCTTTGAGGGCGGTTCAATTGTCGATACCCTATTAAGCTAAACTTGAAATAGACACTCAACTAAACTTTTCTCGTGTGGCAGTGACCTCGGAAGGATGTCATGAGGAACATAATGCTGACATTTATAAAACAGTGTCAAAATTTCAGTTGAAGTGCGGTGCTTTCAGAAAGATAAGTATGATTATGCATAAAAGTAGTAAATCACTGCTATTTGAAGTATAAGGATTATGGGTATACCCCATACGAAACTTGTATGGCGGGTTTTATGCCGGAAAAAATACATGCCGACCAGCACCCCTATTGAACCGCCTAAAGCCGCTATTGTAAAGAAGGTTTTCTCGCTTATTCGCCACCGATTGTGTTTGGATTTATATTTATCAAGACCGATTAAAATGAAGGCAAGGATATTAAATAAAGTAATTATCCAAAGGATGAGCTTAGAAGAGTACATTGTTTTACCTCTATTCCATTAATAAAGTTTGATTTTTGTGTAGAAAGTCTCCGGTGAAGATGACGCCACCTCTCCTTTAAGCTCGACCTGTCATTTATAGCTTTGGTCCTGCACGCTGTCCCTGCTACGTTTATCTCAAGTAGGGGGAGTCTGTGTACAACCCTATGCTTAACAATGACAATGGTCTTGCTTAAAAGAGGACGCTCGCCATCATCTTCACCTGGGATATGCCCTTTGAAAATGTTTTTTATATCTTATCAAACATAATTATATAAGATTTTATATTTTCAAGCCAGGAAAATGTCAGCGGGACGAAAATCGCGAAAATCTTGGCACGAAAATCTATGGAATGCAGTTTAATGCCCTGGGGTGAAAGCCACAGGAAGGAATACTATCGCTTTTTGTCGAAATGATTGTTAATATAAATGATCAAATATTTTTTTCGGAGGGTACACTGTGTCAAAATATCATTCAAAAAACGGAACCGTTCTTTACAATCTAATATTTCCCTTATGGGTATTTCCCTTCATTCCCACTCTCATTCCCCTAGCATTTGCCGCAAATTTCGCCATTGATGCCGTCGTCATTTGGATGTATCTTAAAAAGCATAAAAAACTCAACAACCCGAAAATATATTGTTTCAGAGCTTTCGGCAGTGAAAAAACCACCCTGCCGGAGATAAACAACAGGACGGTTTTAGGCTATTCTTTTAAAGCGGCAATTTTCGGCTATTTTACCGATTTTTTGGGTGGTGTGATGATGATACGTTTGCTGGAGACGGCTCCTTTTGATAAATATATAGATACTCATCTAGTTTGGTCTAATTTCATCAGCGGTCTGGTACATATTTTAATTGTTTTATTTGTAGGTCTTTTAATTTACCTATATCATCGACGGATGGGCAAAAGACTCAATCTCGATGCTGTCGAGGCTCACGGTCTGGGGCTGGTTATGGGAGTTTTGACAGCTCCCTGGTTTTTCTTTATCCCCACCGCTTGGCTCTATTGAACGAGACTTTATTTAGAGGGGGATAGAGCCCCTTCTAGATGTTAGTCGAATCCATACTGGATTTAACCGCCCTTTGGCACCCGCCGCAGAGGCGGGGGACTTAGGGCGGGTTAGTTCAGTGTTAAAGGTCGGACCTTTTCAACAATTACAGTGCGATGCCCGTCATCGGAAAGATCCACCCAGCCGACCACCAGTATGGGAAGCGTGGATGAAAGGTAAGGCCCGTAAAACCGGAGTTCTCGCGGAAACACCACAAGTTCGATACTACCCGTCAGGTCTTCCAACTGAATAAACATCATACGACCTCCATTTCGGGTGCGCCCAAAGCGGGCATCCAGCAAGATTCCCGCCAGGCATACCTTTCTTTTCCGGTTGATTTCAGAAACTTCTTCAGCAGTATGAGTGGGAAGGTCCCCGACCCATTCCTTGCACAGTTCCATTGGGTGATGGGTTATATAGTGACCCATAGACTGAAGCTCATGATATGCCTTTTCCTTAGGAGAAAAATCCGGTAGAAGCACGTCCTCGGCAAGCACCTTTAGGGGAGATTCCTCAGGGAAAAGGCTTATTTGGCCCGTCAGTGCACGCTTTTGCATTAGGGCTGGTTTTGCCGAGAGGAG
>CAZFME010000046.1:0-3300 GCA_964520055.1 uncultured Clostridia bacterium | reverse complement strand
TGCCGGCCGGGCAATGCCAAAGCTATCGAAAGCTCCTGCTAAAATCAGGGATTCAAGAGCCCGAGCAGTGACTGTCCGGCGGTCAATCCGATGGCAGAAGTCGAAAAATCCTGAAAAGGGCTTTTTTTCCCTGGCTTTTAAAATTTGCTTGATACCCCGGGGCCCCAGGTTTTTGACCAGGGCAAAACCCGTACGAATTGCACCGATAGGAGGTTTTTCCCCGAGGTTGTCTTGACTGTCCCGGTCTTCAAAGAGACCTCTAAAATGCCAACCGGAGTCCTTCGATTGAAGGATCTCGGGCTTAAAACCGACCTCACTTTGATTTATATTTGGGCGAAGCAACAATATGCCCTTGCGACGAGCCTCGGACAGGTACAACTGCAGCCGGGAAGGGGAATCCATGTAAAGTGAAAGCAATGCGGAAAAATACTCCAAGGTAAAATGCTCTTTTAAAAAGGCGGTTCTGTAGGCCGTGACTGCATAGCATATACTGTGGGATTTGTTAAAGCCGTAATCTCCAAAAGCCTCCAGTATGGAAAATATCTCTTTGGCGGTTTTTTCGTTAATACCTTGCTCACAGGCCCGCCGGATGAACTCCGGTCTCTGTTTTTCGATACCGATTTTATTCTTTTTTGCAATGGCTCGGCGTAAAAGATCCGCTTCACCCAGAGTATAGCCTGCTACGATATGGGCAGCCTGCATCAACTGCTCCTGATATACAAAGACGCCGTATGTGCCACATAGCACTGGCTCAAGGCAGGGATGAGGATAGGATACTTCTTTTTCGCCGTGGCGACGGGCGATGAACTTTTCAGTCATGCCGCTGCTAAGGGGACCCGGACGATAGAGGGCCAGCACTGCCGATAGATCTTCAATATTTTTCGGGCGAATTTTCTTCAGGAGATTCCTCATGCCACTACTTTCCAGCTGAAATGTGGAGGCGGTGTCACCCCGCCCTAAAGCCTCATAAGTGGTGCGGTCATCCAAGGGGATATCTTCCGGGGAAAGTTTTATATCATGCCTTTCATGAACCAGTTTAAGTGTATCACCTATCACCGTTAGAAAGCGCAGACCTAAAAGGTCGATTTTAACCAGCCCCAAGTCTTCCAACATATCCATATCCACTTGGGTTATGATTTCTTCGCCGGAGGCCCGCTGCAAAGGCACATATTCAGTTAAAGGGTTTTTGGCTATGACCACTCCCGCCGAGTGCTGAGTCATGTGTCGAGGGAGACCTTGCAACTGCCGAGCCGTTTCAAAGGCCTTTTGTATATCAGGGTCTCGGCGTATCATGGCCGAGAGATGGGGGCTCTGAGCTTCGGCCTGTTCCAGGCTCATGTGGGAATAGGGGATCAGGGAGCATATCCGATCTATCTTATCATAATCCAGGTTCAGGGCTCGACCGGTATCTCGCAGCACCGCCCGGGCTTGAAGGGTGGAAAAGGCTCCTACATGAGCGATGCGGTCCCGACCGAAACGGTCCCGGATATAATCCAGAACATCCCGTCGGCCTCTGTGGCAAAGATCCACATCGATGTCAGGGGGACTTACTCTTTCCGAATTTAAAAAACGCTCGAATATAAGGCCGTATTTAAGGGGGTCAACATCTGTGATACCTAAACAATAACTCACAAGGCTTCCCGCGGCAGAGCCCCGTCCGACTCCTACCGGAATTCCCTTATTTAAGGCAAAATCCACTATGTCTTTCACGATGAGAAAATAACCGGAGAAACCTGTCTTTTTTATTACCGAAAGCTCAGAGGAGAGTCTCCGGTTCACCTCTGAGGGCAGGGGATTTCTATATCGTTTTTGTGCCCCTTGGAATGCGAGTTTCTCCAGAAAGCTTTGGGTGTCATACCCTGCCGGAACCCGAATTTCCGGCAGGGAAAGGCCACCCAGATCCAGTTTAACATTGCACCGGGATGCTATGAGGGCGGTATTTTCCAAAGCCTCGGGCACTTCAAAAAACAATTCTTCCATGGCGTTTTGGCTTTTCAGATAGTGCCGGTTTCCCGGCAGGGAAAGGGCTTCTCCAACCGTGGACAAAGTCTGCACCGACAAAAGTACATTGTGTATCCGGGCATCCTCCGGCTCAAGATAATGGACATCATTGGTGGCTGTCGTAGCAAGGGAAAGTTCTTTGGCAAGGCTTTTTAGCCAGAAGTTGATTTTCTTTTGTTCCGGAAGGCCGTGATCCTGCAGTTCCAGGTAAAAATTATGTCTTCCGAAAATATCGGCATACTCTACGGTAGCACTTTTAGCTCCGTCAATATCATCCTTCAGTATGAGGTCTGCAACTTCCCCCTTCAAGCAACCGCTGAGGGCGATAAGCCCCCGGCTGTAGGACAGTAGCTGCCTTTTATCCAATCGAGGCCGATAGTAAAACCCCTCCAGATGGGAAATGGTCACCAGTTTTATAAGGTTTTGGTAACCAACTTGGTTTTCCGCCAGCAGCACCAGATGACAAGGGCTTTCCTTGCCCTCTTTTTTCCGGTGATTGTCTACCACATATACTTCACAACCGATGATGGGCTTTATCCCCGCTTCAAGACATAATTTATAAAAGGGCACCGTTCCCCACAGCCCTCCGTGGTCAGTTAAAGCCAGAGCCGACATGCCAAGACTTGCTGCCTTATTCACCAACTGTGGCAGTCGGCATAAGCCGTCCAGCAAGCTATACTCAGAATGGACATGTAAGTGGCAAAAAGACATCTGTTTCACCTCTTAAGAATCAAGCGAACATATGTTTCATATATACTATATAACAAAACATACGTTTTATGAAGTGGTAATTTTTTGCATGAAAAACAGCGTAAGATGTCTGTCACTTGAAACAAAGCAGTGGAGGAAGCCAGAAGATAAAATACAAGTATCGGTTCTACCGGACCTTGTAATTGACTTAACTCCGGTTTTTATATTACTATAATACTTAACAGCTTTATCATAACCACTTTGGGTCTAGCAGAGTGGTTGTTTTTTTCGATTCCATTATTTTTTGCATTTATAGACTATTCAAGGTATATTATCTTAAGCACGGCTCATGTCTATTGCTAAAAGTTGACTAAAGTTTATATAATTATTTATAAATATTTTACATAATGGACTTTAACTGTATAATATAGGTATTGAGTAAGAAACAAACTTTTTTATGTGGAAGGGCCAATTTCTGCGGAGGTGAGGCCATGAGTACCGACAAACCCATAAGCTATACCGTTCCCCGTAAAAAGGACTGTGCTAGATACAAGATGCATAAGTACTGGGCGGCTAAACCCTGGTATGTAGTAGCTGAATATATAAAAC
>CAZFME010000045.1:0-16916 GCA_964520055.1 uncultured Clostridia bacterium | reverse complement strand
TAAGCCTAACTTGGGCTTGGATATGAAAAAAGTATCCGGAGGCTTGCTGGTTCAGGAGCTGGATATAAAAGACTTTGACAGAACTAAGTTAAAAGTAGTGACAAAGCGAGCACCTTCTGATAAGGAAATGAAAGACCTGCTTTTCGGTTGGAAGGTAGTAAAACATGTAAAATCCAATGCCATAGTTTTGGCGAAAGACCTTATAACCGTCGGCGTCGGCGCAGGACAAGTCAACAGGATTTGGCCGACAGAGCAAAGTATTGCCCATGCAGGCGACAAAGCCAAAGGTTCTGTGCTTGCCTCAGATGCATTCTTTCCTTTCTCTGACGTGGTGAAAGCGGCAGCTACTGCCGGAATAACTGCCATTATTCAGCCAGGAGGTTCTCTGCGGGATGAAGATTCCATTAAAGCGGCAGATGAATACAATATTGCAATGGTCTTTACAGGAATGCGGCATTTTAAACATTAATAAAATAGAACATGTATGAGTTTTATTGCATACCTAGCAGATAAAGTGATAATTACTGAAGTGATTGTGAAAAACATTGCAACATGTAATTAATAAACCGCTTAATAAAAGGAGGTAGTGCGTTTGAAAGTCCTTGTAGTCGGAGGTGGAGGTCGAGAACATGCTTTAGTATGGAAGATTGCTCAGAGTCCTAGGGTTGAGCGGATATACTCCGCTCCGGGCAATCCGGGGATGAAAAACCTTGCAACCTGTATAAATATATCAGTTGATGACATAAAGGGCTTAGTAGACTTTGCAGAGGAAAAAAGCATAGATTTGACGATAGTGGGTCTGGAAGCACCGTTAGTAAAAGGAATAGTCGATGAATTTGAGAAGAAAGGACTGGCAATTTTTGGTCCAAATAAAGCTGCGGCTCAAATAGAAGGTAGCAAAGTATTTTCAAAAGATTTAATGAAAAAATATAAAATTCCAACTGGAGATTACAGGGTCTTTGAAAAGGCCGAAGATGCCTTGGATTATATACATACCGCTGACATACCGCTGGTTGTCAAGGCCGAAGGTCTTGCAGCAGGCAAGGGAGTCATTATTGCAAACGACCAGGATGCCGCCAAAGCGGCGGTTAAACGCATAATGATAGATAAAACCTTTGGCAAGTCCGGTGCTCGTATAATAATTGAAGAATATTTAGAAGGCCCCGAGGTAACGGTACTTGCTTTTTGTGACGGAAAAGTGGCAGTTCCAATGGTAAGTAGTCGGGACCACAAGAGGGTCTTCGATAACGATAAAGGTCCCAATACTGGTGGAATGGGAGCTGTTTCTCCAGCCCCGGCATATAGAGCCAAATTAGCCAAGGATGTGGAAAAGAATATAATTCAACGAACTATAGATGCCATGGCTAATGAAGGTATACCCTTCAAGGGAATATTATATACTGGTCTCATGCTAACAAAGGCTGGGCCCAAGGTTCTAGAATACAACTGTCGTTTCGGTGATCCGGAAACCCAAGTGGTAATTCCCCGGCTCAAGACAGATTTGATAGAAATTATCGAGGCAGCTATAAACGGTAATTTAACTCGGATTGAGACAGAGTGGAAGGAAGAAACTGCTATATGTGTAGTTTTAGCATCAGGTGGTTATCCGGGACATTATGAAACAGGTAAGCCCATAACCGGCCTAAAAGAGGCTGAACAGCAGGAAAGCATAATATTTCATGCCGGAACAGCTATGAAAAACGATGAAATAATTACAGCTGGTGGAAGAGTTCTAGGAGTGACTAATCTTGGAAAAAACATACAAGATGCCCGTCAAAAAACATATGAAGCTGTTTCAAAGATACATTTTAATGGAATGCATTACAGAAAAGACATTGGTCAGTAGTGAATACAAACATTTACTTTGTTGTGGTTAAGTTTATATTTTTGACGTTGTCACCGGCCACTAAGTGGGTAGCTTAAAGCAAAACTTTCCTGATTGCTGTTATTAACACATTATCATAAAGTTAAAAGTCGCTCTCAAGATAAAAAGCGCCCGAATCGTATGATTTAGGCGCTTTTGGGGTTACAGTTTTGTTTTAAAGATTATTAATAATTATCTTCTAATAATTATCCGCTGCCGGTTCATAAAATGCTCTTGGATGATCACATGCAGGACATACTTCTGGGGGTTCGGTTCCTTCATGGATATAACCGCAGTTGCGGCAACGCCATTTAATGGGTTCAGAGCGCTTGAATGCGGATCCGTCTTTCAAGCGAGAGAGTAGCTTGCGATATCTTTCTTCATGCTCTGCTTCAACTTCAGCAACTCTTTCAAAATACCTGGCAATCTTATCAAAACCTTCTTCACGGGCAGTTTTAGCAAATCCCTTATACATATCTGTCCATTCATAGTTTTCACCTTTAGCAGCTTCTTCAAGGTTTTCTTCTGTGCTGCCAATCAATCCTAGAAGCTTGGCCCACATTTTGGCATGTTCTTTTTCATTGTCGGCGGTTTCCTGAAAAACCCCCATTATTTGTTCATAGCCTTCCTTTTTTGCTACTGAAGCAAAATAAGTATATTTGTTGCGGGCCATAGATTCGCCGGCAAATGCTTCAAGTAAATTTTTTTCTGTTTTAGAACCTTTTAATTCCATAGTATTAGCCTCCTTGTGATAATAGTTATGTTTGCTATTAATATAATTCGACATAAAATCGATAATTCCTTCTAGTAAAATAAAAAAATTATTGAATAACGTGGGACTAAATGATAATATTACGTAATATATACTGTCAATCAATATAGTATGCAAAATTGGAGGTATTTAATCATGATAAAAGTAGTTGTAAGCGGGGCTCTGGGAAAAATGGGGAAAGCCATCACTCAATTGATAAATACTCATGAGGATATGAAAACAATAGCAGGTTTTGATATAGCTTATGAGCAAGGGGATTTAGTCATTTACGATGACTTTTTTAAAATCCCGGAAAACCCGGATGTAATCATAGATTTTTCCAATCCTTCAGTAATAAAAGGACTTACTGAATATGCTGTGTCTAAAGGCATTGCCTTAGCAGTAGGTACCACGGGTCTAGGAGAAGAACATAAAGAAATGCTTTATAGTGCTTCCAAAATTGTACCTGTATTTGTTTCACATAACATGTGTTTAGGAGTTTCATTGCTTTTAAATTTAGCTAAGCAGATAGCCGGAATTTTAACCGATTATGATATCGAGATTGTGGAAAAACACCACAATCAGAAGATAGATGCACCCAGCGGTACGGCCCTAATGATTGCTGATGCAGTTAAAGAAGTGCGACAAGATGTGGATTATGTATATAACAGGTCTGACAAAAGAAAAAAACGCGATAAAAAAGAAATTGGTATTCATTCTATTCGGGGTGGCAATTTAGTAGGAGAACATGTGGTGTTATTTATAGGTGAAGATGAAACCATACAAATCTCTCATAACCTGACGTCAAGAAAAGTATTAGGCAGTGGTGCGGTAAAAGTCATAAGATTTATTGCGGAGCAAAAACCGGGTTATTATACTATGCAAGATCTGATAAACAATCTAAGTCTTTAAGAGCGTTTTTGACCACAAAAGGGGCAATAAGCGAAATTTGGGTTGATAAAACTTCCACAGTTTGGACAAATATTGCTTGGTGTTTGCATTTTTTTAAGCCGGTCAAAATCTACATCATCACTACGCCGTAGTTCGTCAACATAATCAGTGTCTACCGTGTATATACTGCCACAGCATCTAAGCTGAAAAAAATATTGTCTGTTCCATTTGAACAGCGGGATAAAAAAGAAGTGAAAATATGTATACGACTCCGTGAATTCTGCTCGAGTGAGCCTACCGCACTCAGGGCAAATAATATTGTCAAATTCCTTTATAGAGCGGTCCTTTTGCTGAATTCCAAAAATGCCAAAGAAAAACATAAACCTTCCTCCCGTAAATGCTCAATTCATTGTAAATTATATAACAATCAATAAGGAAAATAAAGGGGTTAATCCTTCACAGTCGACGGTTTTTCCTACTTAACTTTACTTTCTTTTGTCCTAAGGATTATACAAAATATAAAATATCTGCATCCGGGAAAGTTTCCCGGGTTTTTTCTATAAAAAATGTTTTTAATTCTGCCATTTTATCTTTGGGGTAAACATATTTACCATATCCAAATTGACCGAATTTGAACTTTCTGTCCTTCTCATCAAGTGGGAGTTGGGTTTTTGGAAATATCTCAAAAATATTTCTTTTGGCTCTTGCAGTAAAGCGGTGGGTGATAAGTTCAAAAGCAAGTGGGGCATTTATCTTCCCGGAAAGGTTTTGTGCAAGTTTTTCCAACATTTGCCCGTATTCTTTTTTCCATTCCGAATAATGAAAAATCGGTCCTATTATAAAACCCAGCGGGAAACCGGCTGATGCCACCTTTACAGCTGCCTTTATCCGTTCATCTAGAGCTGGTGTCCTATGCTCATATTTACGAATTATACTTTCGGAGTTTATACTGAACCGAAAAGTGGTCCTGCCATTGTGATTTACATCAAGTAGAGAATCAACATTTGTAAACTTGGTTACAAAGCGAAAAAGGCTAAGCTTTTCAGCACCGAAAAATTCTATCGACCTTCTCAATGAACCGGTATATGGTTCTACCGGCAGTGGGTCCGATGTGGCAGCACCTTCAAAAACTGTAATATCAGGTTTTCTCTCATCAATATAATCTTTAGCCCGGGATAAAATATCATCAATATTCACATATACCCTGATATAAGGCTTTTTACCCAAAGTTGTATTTAAATAACAATATTCACATTCACCGATACAGCTGGTTACCAATGGCAGTTGATAGTGGGCTGAGGGTTTACATGTTTGAAAATCAAGGGTTCTTCTCACACCTACCACCAAAGTCCTTTTGCCTTCAAAATAAGCCTCTTGAGCGGTTTTTCCGGGTATACCGGTCACACGGTTGTGTGAACCGATAAAAGATGTATCCACGCCCAAATCTCGCATCCTGTCGAAGATGTAATTTCCTATGGGGTAGTTCAGTGCGTTTCTTTCAAAAAGAGCTCTTTTTGGTATAAATATATCCATGAAGAATCACCCAAGTTAGTTTATCCAGGTTTCAAATTTTATATTTGACTCTACTGTAAGAAGTCAATTTTATCCTAAAAATGTTCACATAGCATTTCTAATTCTAACAAAGCATACTATATTAAACAACTCCTTCACTGTACTATTAAGTGAAGGAGTTGTTTAATATAGTTCAGAAGATAAAGTAATTAATTGTTCTGTGACACTGTTTAATCAAAAGATTGTTTTACTACAGTTCGGAGGATACACCGGCTTCACTGAATGTTGCCATTTCCTTTAATATTTTAAGACTTGCATCTACCAGATTCATTGCAAGGGCTGCACCGGTGCCTTCACCTAACCGCATGTTCATCATCAGCATCGGTTTGATGCCTAAAAAGTCCAGCATTACCTTATGACCGGGTTCCTCGGAAAGATGAGAGCCTAGCATATAATTCTTTGCCAAGGGTGCCATCTCTCCAGCTATGACTGCGGCAGCCCCGGAAATAAAGCCGTCGATAATAACCGGTATTCGATTTGCAGCACATGCCAGTATCACTCCGGTAAGCCCTGCAATTTCCAAGCCACCGACTTTTGTCAAAACTTCCAAGGGTTTGCTAGGCTCAGGTTTGTTTACTTCTAAGGACTTTTCAATAGCCACTATTTTGATTTTCAGGCTATCGTCATTGACACCTGTACCGCGACCTACTACATCTTTAACCTGGCGTTTACTGAAGGTGGCAATAATAGCCGTACTTGGAGAGGTATTACCAATTCCCATTTCACCGGTAGCTATAAGACCCGCACCTCTCTTAATTGCCATTTCGGTTATTTCAATTCCTACTTCTATAGCTTGTATAGCTTGCTCTCGAGTCATAGCAGGGCCTTCTGCCATATTTTTTGTTCCATAAGCCACTTTTCTTTTGATGATATTTGGTACATCAGGCAGATCTGAAGCAACACCAACATCAACTACATACAACTTAGCGTTTTCATGCCTTGTCAATACGCTCATGGCGGCACCGCCATTTACAAAGTTGAGTACCATCTGAGGTGTTACTTCCTGCGGAAACGGAGCTACTCCTTCTTTAACAATACCGTGGTCTCCGGCCATCAAAATGGCAGCTTTCCCTGGCAATGCCGGGATTACTTGACCTGTGATTCCGGCTATTTGTTTTGCCACATCCTCCAGCACACCTAAGCTTCCAGGGGGTTTTGTCAAATCATCCAACCTTGCCTGAGTTTTTTTCATAACCTCTTCATCAAGAGGTTCAATTTGTTGAAGAGTTTGTTCTAACTTATTCATAATATTTCCTCCTTGCAAAATAAATTTATAGGTTGAGCTTAAACTCAGTATTTGGATGCAGATAAAAAAGTCCTAAGACTGAAGTTTTAACTTCAGTCTTAGGACTTTACCATCATCCTAAAAGATAGAGCAGTTTTAGGCAGGTCTCCTGGCTTGCAGTTCAACGTTTGCCCACGCCTTCCCGAAAGGTTATGACCTCCGGTGGCAACTGTGGGTGACTCCCTGCTCACAGTGGCGGGACCGCTACAGGATTTGCACCTGATTCCCTATTCTCCCAAATTGGGCACCTAAAAAAGCTTACTATTACATTATATATAGTATTCAACAACAATAACTTTTTTCCTGCTCACTCTAACAATAATTTCACTATTAAATGCAAGTAAGTGATGAAGTTATATATTTATGGTCATCAGACAGCTAGCTTATCACAAGGCTTGCAACCTGTGAATATATTCACAGAGTACAGAAGCCTGAACCTCTTAAAGCAATTCGTAATTCGAAATTATAGCATAATAAGAGTATAATATTGTTAGAATGTTACTATAAGGAGTTGATACCATGCAGATTAAACCGTCCGCAAGCATCAGGCAGAATTACAATGAAATTGAGGCTTTGTGCAAGTCCTCCGGGGAGCCTGTGTATCTTACGAAAAACAGTGAGGGCGATCTCGTGGTTATGGATATAGAGGCTTTTACCAGCCGTGAAAAAATGTTGAAGCTGAGGGAAGAACTATTGGCAGTCGAGGAAGATCGTCTGGCCGGACGTACTGGAATTACGCCGGATGAACTTGACAGCTATCTGGAAAGCATTATTGATGAGGTGGAGCATGGAAAAGAAGCCTAAATATAAGGTGATTATTTCCGACCGTGCCCGTCAGATGCAGGCGGGCCATGTTCGGTTTCTGGCGCAGAAAAGTCCTTTTACTGCTCGCAAGGTAAAAAATGAACTGATGGTCGCTATTCGCTCTCTTTCTATAATACCTGAGCTTTTATATTCTATAGCTAGTTTAACGAATTAACAGCAGGCTATAAGTTATTTATTTTTCAACCTATTTAGAACCGGTATTGCAGCTTTACTTATAAGATAGTTATATGTAATTTTTGGTACCAGCTCTTTTACTGCTGTCATATTATCCTGTGACAGTAGTTGCCTAACGCGGGAGGCACTGATTGCTGTGCCGGACTTTTCCATTCGATCGAGTTCTACTACTTCTATTCCTGCTGGAATGAGGCGTTTCTTTATGGTTCTATTGTATATTTCCGTTACTGGAGAAAAGGGTTCGGTACCAATATACCGTTTTATAATGTTAAGAGTGGGCACGATATGTTTTAAAAAGATTTCCACATCCATGGCACTGTGAGCATAAGCTAATTGTGCATCCTTTGTAAAATAAGAGGGAAAAGTGAGATGTGAAACCACATATCTTCCACCGGGGATTACTCTAACATTAGGCAAGTGATCTATCCCTTCACATACGAGTTTGTAGCGCACATCAAAAGGAAATACCGAAAGGTCCTCTTGAACTAACAATACAAGTACCTTGCTGCTTTGTGCTGCTGCCGTTTCAATCAGATAACGATGGCCAAGAGTAAAGGGATTGCAGTTCATTACGATTGCTGACGCATCTTGGCTAATTTCTCCTGCTTGTGCCCGAATTTTGTGGCAGTATTCTACAATACTCGGCCGACCCCATTCCATAAGTGCAGCATAGGGCTTTGCAACAGCTACAACATCAAAGCCTAAGGGTATAAATATACTTATATTATCCGGTTTGGTAAAAAGATAGAGATTACTTTTATTCATTTCAAGGGCGTGTTTAATCAGGTGAGTAATGACAATAGCAGATAAATCTTCTCCTTGATAATCGGGTGACACTGCAAGCATCTGTATCATGTCTCCCAAAAGAGAACCGGTTGCTATGAGTTTATCATCACAAAATATACCTACCGTGTAATCAACATTATAATTTACGGTCAAACCGCAACTTCTAATCAGTTCTTCAGCCAGATTTACGTTGGATAAACGACGTTCCACAAGCATTTCCTACGCCTCCTGATGATTAAAAATGTATATATTCAACTAACCAACTTAACTATTATACTGATAATTTGCGGAAATACCGAGACGACCACTATCAAGCGAATTATCTGTAACATGTTTAGATCTGTACTATGCACACCTAAGTCCGAGGATATGAGTGCCATATCCGATGCTCCTGCAGGTGTTGCTGCCAACATAGCCTCTTTTATAGGTATGTCGAAGTACTTACTGAGTAGTTTGCCTCCAAACATGCATGTGGTGAAGTAACCTAGCAACAAAAGTATTGCTGGGACAATGAGATATTTAAGTTCTTTTATATCAGCATAACTTATGCTACAGCCTATATAAGCACCGGAGAGTACTTGTGCAAGGCGTTTTGCCCACATAGGCATACAGGCCCTGTTAAAGCATAGCTTGAAGCAAATAACACCAATCATAGAAAAAACAAGAATTCCAGCAGGAATATTTAAAAACTTGCCAATGATTCCACAAACTGAGGCTATGGCTATAGTTTGAATAAATATTTCTGTGGAATATTCGTTAGATTTAACATTATCAAAGGCAGAAGTAGATGAACTTAGTTCTGGAGCGTTTGCTTTATTCTTTTGGCGATTTGCAACTAAAGAGATTAAAGATGGAAACAGACCTATACCAGCCGTCATTCGGATAAATTGCATAACTGCAACTTTTGGCGCATCAGCACCCATGTCTGCGCTGATGATTGGGATATTGTTCATACCACCTGGAATACAACTCATCAAAGAGGTCAGTAAATCCAAAGGGCTAATAAAATAAATCAAAAAGCCTAATGTGATGTTAAGTAATAGCATGAGGGCTAGAAGGAACAATGCAGGTTTTATCAGATGTTTCAGTCTCTGAATATCGCTTTTTTCTACCGAACAGCCAATAAATGCGCCTGCTGTAATTTGCGCCGCATATTTAGCATAGGATGGCATATATGACGTACCATAAAGTATATTTAGAGTTGCAACACCAACGATTGCACCCACCATCATGCCCCCTGGAACTCGAATTTTATAAAAAACATAGCCACAGACCAGACCTACCACAAATGTTAAGTATAAATTTGCCATATGTATTTACACCCCTTGTAATCTAAAATGAAGTTATAAATCCAATATAGTTGAACCAAATCTTTCGCTAACCATTCTTACAAATAATTTTGCGGCTTTAGAAATATAAGCTTCTTTTTGCACTGCTATACACATTGTCCAGTAAGGTGAATATTTTTTATCAATAGAGTAGTAGGCAGGTTTATACTTGCCAGGGAATATTTGTGAATACTGTTTGGTTACAAATGTCACACCAATTCCTTGACAAGCCAGTCGCCTTGCAATTTCGATGCTTTTCGTGGTTAGTACAATGGTTGGGTTAATATTGGCTTTTTGCAAAATCGATTCAGCAACCTGCCGACTTCTTTGCTCACGCTTTACAAAAATAAACGGTTCATCGGCAAACAAAGTGAGATCTATTTTAGGATAATCCGAGCTTTCTACATTTACCGCGTATTTACTTAAGGGATGGCCTTTTTTTGTTACAAGAAGGAAAGGGTCCCTATACAATGGATGAAAATCTATGTTTGAAGTGTTAGAAATCTTACAAAACGGAGAAGTATGCATCATGGCGAAGTCGACTTTACCTCTGGACAACTCCTCCTCCAATTCCGTAGAGTTTTTTTCGACAATAAAAACCTCTATGTTTGGGCACTCGTGTTTAAATATAGGCAATATAACCGGTAGAATATGTGTCGCAAGGTAAGTGGTGCACCCGATAGTAATCCGACCCTTTTTTAGATTATTTATATCGCTTATCTCAATTTCAAAGTCATTATATATCTTCAAGATCTGGTCGGCTACTTGATAATATCTTTCACCGGCAAAAGTCGGTATTAAACCTGTACTGGTGCGTCTAAATAGCTTAGTACCAAGAGTGGTTTCAATTTTTTGAACACATTTACTGAGAGAGGGTTGGGTTAAAAAAAGCTTTTGAGCTGCTTTTGAAATACTTCCCTCCTCTGTGATAGTTTTTACATATAACAATTCACGCTTAGTCATTACATAATCACCTCCTTTTGCGGCAAGGTATAGCTAAATGCTATATGGGGTATAAAAAAATAAGTATTTGCCTATATCATACACCTATTATAAAATAAAATTAGAAATAAAACAATGACGATTTTAAAATGATGAAATAATGCAAATATAACTATTAACTAAATTATTTGTTTTTATTAGACTTATAACATTATTAATATATAATTTGGAATGGGTTGAAAAGCATGACAGAGATTCGCAAATTAGCAAAATATACTTCTGAGCTTAATCTGAACGATGTTCCCGAAAAGGTACAGAGTAGTACAAAGCTATGCGTACTGGATTCTATAAGTGTTGCACTTGGAGCTTCCAATAATAGTCTTATAAGAAATGTAGCTAATACTTACTATCATATTGTGGGAGAAAACCGAGGTGCACATTGTTGGGGGCAAAAAAGAAAAGTTCCGGTGCTCACTGCGATTTTTATCAATGCAATGATGGGTCACACCCTAGAATTGGATGATGTTCATACAAAATCTAAAACACACATAGGGACTGTGGTAGTCCCAACGGCATGGTCATTGGCAGAATATCTTGGATGTAATGGAAAAGAGTTCATGGAAGCTGTAATTTGTGGATATGAAACTATGTCGAGGATAGGAATGGGATTTGGTGTATCAAGTCACCGCAACCGAGGTTGGCATGTTACAAGTACAGCAGGAACTTTTGGAGCTGCTGCTACTGCTGCAAAGCTGCTTAAGTTGGATGAAGAAGAAACTCTTTCAGCATTAGGAATGGCAGGGACACAATCCTTTGGCCTGTGGGCATTTTTAACTGATGGTGCAAACTGTAAAGTGCTTCATCCTGCCAGAGCCGCAGTGAGTGGCAGTGAGGCGGCATTTCTTGCAAAATCAGGCATGACAGGTCCTGAACATATATTGGACACAAAAGACGGTGGCTTGTTTCCAGCTACATCTGATGAATACGATTTAAGTTTGGTTTCTAAAGATCTTGGTAAAAAGTATGAGTTATTATATATGGATAACAAGCCTTATCCCTGTTGTAGAAGTACACACTGCACCATAGATGCTGCTCTTATGATAAAAAACAAGTACGGTATTACCAAGGATGATATACACAGTATCGAAGTTGCTACGTATTTAGTGGGATATAAACAGTGTGGCATTAGTGAAGGCAGCCTAAACCCGGTAAATCCGGTGGATGCCAAATTTTCAACTCCTTTTACGGTCGCCTGTGCTTTTATCTTCGGGGAGGTAACATTAAATCATTTTAAGCAAGAAAATATTGATAACCCAGAGGTAAGAGATTTAATCAAAAGAGTAAAAGTAGTTCCTAAGGATAAGTTTACCAAATCATATCCCGAACACTGGGGATGTGAGCTAAGGGTAATATGTAAAGATGGAAGGGTACTAACCGAAGAGATTACTGATGCGTCAGGCAGTATATATAACCCCCTTACAAAAGAACAGGTAAAGTCCAAGGCACTGGCTTTGATAAAAAATATTTATCTAGAGGATGCATCCCGTATTGTAGATACAATTTTAACTATTGATGATGCACAAACAATACCTGCCTTATAAGAGGTGCAAAGTGTAGATAATGGATCGATAAATATTAAAAGGTCAATCGGTTTATATGTTTATATGGGGAACTGCGTTTAAAATCGTCTTTGCGGTAAATGATCCGGCTATAGGAGGGAAAATGCATGAAAATACCATGTGTATATATGAGGGGCGGTACAAGCAAGGGTGTTATGTTTCAAAAAAAGGATTTGCCTGAAGATAAAAGGCTATGGGATGATATATTTTTAAAAGTTATGGGTGGCCCTGATCCAAAGCAGATTGACGGACTTGGTGGAACAGTTTCGACCAACAATAAGATTATAATTGTTTCTCCTAGCCGGCGGATTGATATTGATGTTGAATATCTTGTTGCACAGGTCGTGGTTGGAGAACCTGTAGTGGATTATTCTGCGAATTGTGGCAATATGACCTCCGCCGTAGGTCCTTACGCAATATCTCAGGGCCTAGTTCAGGCCTGTGATCCTGTAACAAAAGTAAGGATGTTAAACCTTAATACAAACAAGATAATTGAGGAGTATGTTCCCACTAAGAATGGCATTGTGGAGGAAGACGGTAATTGTGCTATTGCCGGTATTGATGGCACGGGTGCTGAGCTTAAAGTTAATTTTCTTAATCCTGCAGGAGCGAAAACTAATATGCTATTTCCAACAGAAGAAGCTACAGATGAGATTACTGTCGAAAGATTAGGAGCGATATCAGTATCAATAATAGACATATCCAATGTTTTTGTTTTTATCCATAGTTATGACATTGGTATAAAGGGTGATGAGTTACCTGCTGAACTAAATAGCGACAAAAAACTTTTAGACGTTTTTGAACGGATCAGAGGAACCGTTGCGCAAGAAATCGGCCTTGTGGATAGATGGCAGGACGCAGCAACTAAAACTGCCGGTTCTCCGAAACTGATAATTCTTTCACCGCCTATGGATTATATTGATATTGCAGGTCGAGCCATACAAAAGGATGACATGGATATTTGCGTCAGGGTGGTTTCTGTCGGTGCAGTACATAAGGCCTGTCCTTTAACGGGTGCAATAGCCATCGGCGGTGCTGCATTTATAAAAGACTCTATCATGCAAAGCTATCTTGATGGCAGAAAATTAATTAATAGTGTGAGGATCGGTCATCCAAGCGGAGTGATGAAGGTATACGTAGATTATGAAATTGCTGATGGGCAAATCCATTTGAACGGTATAGCCTGCCAGAGAACTGCGAGAAAGATTATGGAAGGGTATGTCTATATTAGAGATTAGGAAACATTCCAGTCTTTATTATATGTAAAACACATGTTAGCTGATATCATAGAAAGGTCGATAGATATGAGTGACATAAATGAAGCCCTAGAAAGATTTGAGTCTCTAATTGCTTCTGAACTTAAAAGAATTGAAAAGATGAAGAGTCAAGATGATTTTGTGGACTATAAAACACTTGATAGGGTGATTATAGGAATTTTACCGGGTGACGGCATTGGACCTATTATTATGAAACAGGCACTGAGGGTATTAAATCATTTGTTACAAAAAGAAATTTCTGACAAAAAAATAGAAATCCATATTATCGATGGATTGACTATTGAAAATCGTTCAGCAAGAATGCAAACAGTTCCAGATGAAGTACTTGAAGCAATTAAAAAATGCAATGTTATTCTCAAGGGACCAACTGTTACCCCAAAAGCCACTGACCCATGGCCGAACCTTCCGAGTGCAAATGCCACCTTAAGACGGGAGTTGGATTTATTTGCTAATGTAAGACCTGTAAAAATACCGGAAGAAAATATAGAATGGGTATTTTTCAGAGAAAACATTGAAGGAGCCTATATTCTTGGAAGCAAAGGCATTCAGGTTAATAAAGACCTGGCAATAGACTTTGTTGTGGAAACAAAACAAGGTTCCGAGAGAATTGCTAGAGCTGCTTTCGAATATGCAAAAAATAACGGCAAGAAAAACATTACTGTAGTAACTAAAGCAAACATAGTGAAATTAACTGATGGCAACTTCATAAAAGCAGTAAGAAAGATTGGTCAAGAATATCCTGATATTGATATTCAGGAAAGATATGTAGACGCAACAGGGGCAAAGTTGGGTAATCCTGAATTTAATAAAGGCTTAGAGGTTTTTATACTTCCCAATTTATATGGTGATATTATTACAGATATTGCAGCCGAACTTCAAGGTGGTCTGGGCACTGCAGGTAGCGCAAACATTGGGAACAGATATGCTGTTTTTGAAGCAATCCATGGTACAGCTCCAGATCTAATCAATGATGGAAGAGGAGATTATGCCGATCCTTGTAGCTTGCTAAGAGCAGTGGGAATGTTATTATCACATATCGGTTATAAGGATAAATCTCTTCAGCTTGACAAAGCACTGGAAATCTGCACCACAACGGAACGTAAGGCTGTAGTAACAACTAAAAAAACTGATGCTTCTGCTGCAGAATTTACTGATTACTTGTTAGAAACCCTTGATCAGAATTAATACATATTAACCGGTATACATCAATATGAAAGGACGAAATATTAATGGTTAAATTATATGATACAGGTGTATATCTTTTAAATGGGAAAGAAATAGTTAGTGATGATGAAAATGCCGCTACAGTAATCAAAAGTAAAACCGGTAAGGTAATAACAAAAGAGAAGGCACGAAAAGGAACTATTTCATATTCCGTTATTAAAAATCACAATATTTCTAATGATATAAGCAGCCTAAAGATTAAGTTTGATGTTCTGACTGCCCATGATATCACTTATGTAAGCATAATCCAGACAGCAAGAGCCAGCGGTATGGAAAAATTTCCAGTTCCATTTGTTCTAACGAACTGCCATAACAGTCTTTGTGCAGTTGGAGGTACCATCAATGAAGACGATCATATGTTTGCCCTTTCTGCGGTTAAAAAGTATGGGGGTATTTATGTACCACCCCATTTGGCGGTAATTCATGCTTACAACAGAGAAATAATGAGCAAATGCGGTACAATGATTCTTGGTTCAGACAGCCATACAAGATATGGTGCCCTTGGTACTATGGGGGTAGGCGAGGGCGGTGGGGAACTAACAAAGCAACTTTTAGGACAGACATATGATATTTCTAGACCAAAAGTTATAGGTATCTACCTGACGGGTAAGCCACAAAAAGGTGTAGGCCCCATGGATGTTGCTCTTACCATCATAGGGAATGTTTATAAAAACGGTTATGTAAAAAACAATGTTATGGAGTTTATCGGTGATGGCATACACAATCTAAGTGTAGAATACAGAAACGGCATCGATGTAATGACAACCGAAACTGCCTGCTGGTCCTCTATATGGCAGACAGATGAAAAGGTAGAAAAATATTACGATATACACGGTAGAGTAGAAGATTATGAAAAACTTGAGCCACAAAACATTGCGTATTATGACGGCCTTGTTTATGTTGATCTTTCTAAAATCAAGCCAACAATTGCTATGCCGTTTCATCCTAGCAATATATACACCATCGAGGAGTTAAAGGCAAATCCTCTTGATATCATGAACCATGTCCAGACTCAGGGTATCAAGCAGTTTGATAATCCCAATATAAAGTTTGATCTTGTAAGCAAGGTGAGAAATGGAGAAATTTATGCGGATCAGGGTATTGTAGCAGGCTGCTCTGGCGGTACTTATGACAACATTGTTGATATTGCAGATATTATGGATGGAAAGTCAATCGGTAATGGTATATTTAAGATGAGTGTTTATCCGGCGAGCCAGCCTGCTTACATAGAGATGGTTAAGAATGAAACTATTGAGAAGTTAATGAATGCCGGTGTGATTGTCAGGTCTGCATTCTGTGGTCCCTGTTTCGGTGCCGGAGATACACCGGCCAACCAGGAATTCTCTATAAGACATACTACTAGGAACTTCCCTAACCGTGAAGGCTCCAAGCCGACAGAAGGCCAGCTTTCATACGTTGCACTTATGGATGCTCGCTCAATTGCGGCTACTGCTATAAATGAAGGCAAGCTGACAGCCGCAACAGAAATAGATGTAACTTATACGAAACCGGCATACCATTTTAATAAAAACATATACAACAAACGTGTATTCAACGGCGTTGGCAAGACAGAACTTGATACAGAGCTAAAATTCGGTCCCAACATCAAAGATTGGCCGACAATTCCCAGTCTAACTGATGATTTACTTTTAAAGGTTATCAGTTATATTACGGATCCTGTCACAACAACTGACGAGCTTATTCCCTCAGGAGAAACTTCATCATATCGTTCAAATCCGATGAGACTTGCAGAATTTACTTTGAGTAGGAAGGACCCGACATATGTAGGCAAGGCAAAAGAAGTGCAAAAGTATGAAATTGAAAGAGAAAACGGCAAGGACCCAAGCACCGTTTCGGAGGAAATTAACAAAGTTTATGAAAAGATTAGAACAATAAAGGGATTTGAAAATGTCGACCCCAGGAATATAGGAATTGGCAGCACAATTTTTGCTAATAAACCAGGCGATGGCTCTGCAAGGGAGCAGGCAGCTTCCTGCCAGCGAGTACTAGGTGGATGGGCCAATATAGCTAGGGAATATGCAACTAAACGATATCGTTCAAATCTCATTAACTGGGGTATGGTTCCATTTATCATTGAGGCAGAGCCTGTGTTTAAAAGGGACGAGTTCATATTTATTCCCAATTTAAGAAATGCAATCCTAGATGGTAAGGCGGAAATTAAAGCTTATGTTGTTGGTGAAAGAATTACTGAATTTACTCTTTTTATCGATAATCTGACAGAGGATGAAAGATGCATCATTGCAGAGGGTTGCATAATTAATTACTATAAAACGAAACTATGATGATAGTGAGTCTTTTTTGAGATAAGGGGTTAGGGGATTATGAATAAAAACATTACAAAAAAATCATAAAGGATC
>CAZFME010000044.1:0-16936 GCA_964520055.1 uncultured Clostridia bacterium | reverse complement strand
TTCAATGCTGCAGCCCTATATAAGGCAGGAGGTCCTTTATGTAGTGCAGCGAGGAGATACACTAGCGGCTATTGCACGGAGGTTTGATTCTACTGTTGAGGGAATCGTAGAGGCAAATCACCTTGAAGGCCCAAATGATGTCATATATCCCGGACAAATTCTCAGAATTCCCATTATCGGATTTCGGTAAAATTAAACACCCCTGATCTGTAAATAAATCTTGTAAGATCAGGGGATTGTTTTTTGATTAATATTATTCCGTAAAAGGTTTTAGGGAAAACATCCCTATTTACTTCAGAAACTAAGAACGGGCGACCACAGGTCGCCCCTACTGACGATGGTGCATCGGTCAATTGCCACAATGCGTTTGCCCGGTCTTTAACCGCCGGTTATGAAAAATACCATAGGTCTTGCTTAAAAGAGATTGTTTGTCATTACCTTCACCACAGAGGATTTTAAAGATGCTATTTTAACACTGCACCTGTTGAGGCCGATGTAACCAACCTGGCGTAGCGAGAGAGATACCCGGTCTTTATATTGGGCTCCGGCTGCTGCCATTTGGCCTTACGGTCGGCCAGTTCTTCATCTGAAAGAAGGACGTCAATCTTACGTTGTTTTATATCTATGCGAATTATATCCCCATTGCGAAGTAGCCCTATAGGTCCTCCTTCCATGGCTTCAGGTGAAATATGCCCGATAGAGGCCCCCCGTGTTGCTCCGGAAAATCGGCCGTCGGTAATAAGGGCCACATCTTTATCCAGGCCCATACCGGCTATGGATGAAGTAGGGGAAAGCATTTCCCGCATGCCGGGACCTCCCTTGGGCCCTTCGTAGCGGATAACCAATACATCACCTTTTTGAATCTTACCGGAAAAAATGGCTTCTGTAACCTCTTCTTCTGAATTATAAATCTTGGCCGGGCCTTCGTGAAAGAGCATTTCCGGTGCTACTGCAGCCTCCTTGACTACGGCACCGTCAGGAGCAATGTTACCCCGAAGTATAGCCAGACCTCCAGTCTCTCTATATGGGTCTTCTAGCCGTCGAATTACTTGGTCATTTTTTATTTCAATCTCGGCAATGTTTTCTCCGATGGTTTTACCGGTAACCGTCATTAATTCCAGGTTTAACAGCCCTTTTTTGGAAAGTTCCTTCATAAGTGCAGGGATTCCTCCGGCCTCATGAAGGTCCTGCACGTGGTGATGCCCACTGGGACTGAGTTTGGTAAGGTACGGTGTTTTTTTGCTTATTTCATCAAATAAATCCAGCTCCAGCTTGATTCCGGCTTCGTTGGCAATTGCCGGCAGGTGCAGCACCGTATTGGTTGATCCGGCCATGCCCATATCAACAGTGATGGCATTTTCAAAGGCCTCTCTTGTCATTATATCTCGCGGCTTGATGTCCCGCTTTACCATTTCCATAACCTGCATTCCAGCCTTTTTCGCCAAGGCTATACGAGCACCGGTGTTAGCAGCAATGGTGCCGTTGCCGGGAAGGCCCATGCCCAACACCTCCGTCAAGCAGTTCATGGAATTTGCAGTAAATATTCCCGAACAGGACCCACAGCCGGGACAGGCCTCTAGTTCTACTTCATCTAGTTCTTGCTCTGTAATATTTCCCGATGTAAATGCTGATACTTTTTCAAAGCAGGTGTTAAGGTCCACATCTTCTCCTTTATATCTGCCGGCATACATGGGACCTCCACTTACAACCACTGCAGGAATATTAATCCGGGCTGCGGCCATAAGCATAGCAGGCACTATTTTATCACAGTTGGGAATAAGTATCAGACCGTCAAACCCGTGAGCAATAGCCACGGCCTCAATCGAATCGGCAATAAGTTCCCTAGTGGCAAGCGAATACTTCATACCTACATGCCCCATTACAATACCGTCACATACTCCTATAGCCGGAAACTCCATAGGTGTGCCGCCAGCCATTGAAACGCCGATTTTCGCCGCTTGGGCTATGGTATTTAAGTGAAAATGCCCCGGGATTATCTCATTTTGAGCGTTCACAATGCCGATAAGAGGTCTATTCAATTCTTCCTTGGTATATCCCATGGCGTAAAACAGCGACCGATGGGGTGCCCTCATTGTACCTTTCTTTACTCTGTCACTAATCATTCGCTTTCCTCCTTTACTTGTGTCCTATCCGGATCCGGTGCGTCGTATATACTCTCCCTGCCTCGTTGTAAGGCTATACCGCCGGTCCTGACTATCTCAATTATACCATAGTGTTTCATCATATTTAAAAAGGCTTTGACTTTATTTACATCCCCTGTAAGCTCTATAATTACCGATTCGGGTTCGATGTCCACTATTTTGCCCCGGAATGATTCAACTATTTGAAACACTTCTGTTCGATTTTTGTCATCGGTTCTGACTTTGATAAGTGCAAGTTCTCGCTGAACCGATACCTTTACGTCAAGCTCCACAACTTTAATGACATCCACTAGTTTTTCCACCTGGCTTTTTATCTGAGCAAGTTCCCGCTCATCTCCTTCAGCCACGATAGTGATACGGGATATTTTGGGGTCTTCAGTTTCCTCACCTGTAAAGCTCGTGATGTTAAAGCCTCGTCTGGTAAATAACCCGGAAATCCTTGTAACCACACCATACTCGTTGTGAACGAGCACCGAGAAAATAGCTCTACGCACTTTAGCACCTTCCTTTCTATTTTCGTTAAATCAAATAGGGCAAAGAGATTAACACAACCGTTTTTACAGTTGAAAGTCGAATAATTTAAATTTTCTTCAAAGCCTTCTGTAGTCTTTAATATGCAGAACTCTGTTGTAAAAAGTCAATTTTGCCCTAAAAATATTCATATGCTGTTTCTAATTATAACAGAGCACACTAAATGCTGACCATGAAAATTAAAAAAAACGATTCCAATAGCAGAGTCACATTATATATTGAGCAAATTTTCTATAGTAAAACTATGAACAAGTCACAATACCAGGAAATAATCCTATCACCAATAAACAAGCTGACAAGACTGCCCAAAGCTATAAATGGTCCAAAGGGAATGACATCTTTCAGCTTCTTGAGATTTAACATAATAAGAATAAGGCCGGCGATGCTGCCAAAGATGAATGAAAGCAGCACGGCTAGGACAGTAAGCTTCAACCCCAAAAACATACCTACTGTCGCAAAAAGCTTAATATCTCCACCGCCCATACCACCTTGGGAAAGAACAACTATCAGAAAAATAATGCCTCCTCCCAGAGCAAAACCCATGAGATAATCGGTAAGGCTTCCCCGTTGTAGCACTGTATTAAATACCAAACCCACTGCTATGGTAGGTAAAACGATTTTATCAGGTATGATTTGATGCTTTAAATCAATAAAAGTAGAAATTATAAGGCAAATAATTAGTATACTTGCAGTTAAAAAGTCAAAAGTAAATCCAAACTTGAAGAAGGCCAAAAGCAACATGCCGCCTGTTAAAAACTCCACCAATGGGTATTGCCCGGAAATCTTGGCACAACACTTCCGACATCTGCCCCTAAGCCAGAAATAACTTAAAAGTGGAATCATATCAAAGGGCTTAAGTTTATAACCACATTGGGGGCAATGAGATGGTGGGTATATTACTGACTTGCCTTGCGGGATGCGATGTATGCATACATTAATAAAACTGCCGATGATTGTACCCAATATAAATATGAAAAGGTTCAAACTGACCAGCACCTTCCGCGTAGAAAGCAGCAACTCCGGCGAAGATAATGGCACCTCTCCCCAAGGTAAGACCTGTTACTTTTAGCTTGGTCCTGTACTACGCAGTGGTCCACGGGCAATTCGGCATCCTGCCGAGTACCCGTCAGCATGCATCCTACACGCTTGCCCCTGCTGCGTTTGTCCCTTGTAAGGGCAGTCAAAGATCGCCTTAGAATAACAACGGTCTCGCTTAAAGGGGATTGTTTGCCGTCATCTTTACCTCGGAAGAGTTTCTACACCAGAATCAACTATATATAAATCATACAATTGTAAAGCGGGTTTTACTAGCATCTACTGTGTTTTTATGGGTCATAATACCAGAAGTAAAACAGAGTTGGGTTTTTACTATTGAGTGGATTTTTTTTCTAAAGAGTAGCTATCGTTTGTATTGGTGGATGTATTTTTATATATCCATTTTTGTATATCTTCATCATTAAGATCTAGAAAATCTTTTAGTTCTTCTTTTGGTAGTTTATCCTCAGTGTCAGCATTCGGATAACTTCCTTCTTTTGCATAGTATCTTTCCAATGCATTCCTAATGATTTTTTCGTTCGCAGCATCTATTTCTGTTTCGGCCCTATCTTTCACCCCAAGCACCTTGGGGATTAGCAGTGTCGCTAAGGTTCCCAACACTGTAATTACAACAATGAGCTCAATTAATGTAAAACCTTCTTCACCCGTAGCTTTCTTGTGTAAAGCCTTTTCAATCTTGGTGATCAGCTTTTTCATCCCCCTTACTCAATTGTTTTCTTTGTTCCGGTCAAGATTTACTGATACCAGGCTATCCAGTGACTTAATACCTCATCTGTACAAACCGTCTATATCTTGATTAGAACTGATTAATCCTCTGTTATACAACTCATAGACAGAACTTTCCATGGTTTGCATACCGTATTTGCTCCCGGTCTGTATGGATGAATATATTTGATGGGTTTTTCCCTCTCTTATCAGGTTTTTAACAGCCGGTGTGGATATCATGACTTCTACTGCCGGAACCAAACCCTGCCTGTCTGTCCGAGGTATAAGCCTTTGAGATATAACCCCCAGCAGTGTATTGGCCAGTTGGATTCTCACCTGTTGCTGCTGATGGGGCGGAAATACATCGATAATCCTGTCCACGGTCTGGGGCGCACCATTGGTATGCAGAGTGGAAAGTACTAGATGACCGGTTTCTGCGGCTGTGATAGCTGTGGAGATGGTCTCCAAATCCCGCATTTCTCCAACCAGTATCACATCAGGGTCCTGTCTTAAAGCAGCTCTTAATGCCGCTGAAAAACTTTGCGAATCTGTCTCGATTTCCCTTTGATTCACAATGCTTTTTTTATGTTTATGCAAAAATTCTATCGGGTCTTCCAGTGTAATTATGTGGCAGCTTCGCTTAGAGTTGATTATATCTATCATGGCTGCCAGGGTAGTGGATTTGCCGCTTCCCGCCGGTCCCGTGACTAAGATGAAACCGCTGTTCTTCACGGTAAGAGCCTGTATAATAGGCGGTAAGTACAGCTCCTCAAGGGACGGAATCTCATAAGGTATGAGTCTTATGGCAAGACCTATGGAACCGCGCTGTTTAAAAACATTGACCCTAAATCTCCCGATTTGGGCAAGGGACAGGGACAAGTCTATCTGGCCTTCTTGCTGTAATACTGTTTTCTGCTTCTCGTTTAGAACTTCACCGGCAAGAAACTCGGTGGACTCAGGAGTCAATATGTCCATTTCGGTAAATACCAACTTCCCGTATATGCGCATGGCCGGAGGCACACCGGCAGTCAGATGGAGATCCGATGCATTGTTTTTGACTGCCATTTTCAATAAGCTATTAATTGTCATCATGAACCACCCCCCTAAATATCCACTGTTATAGCTTTTAAAATCTCGTCGGTGGCGGTTATCTTTTTTTGACCAGAACCACTCCACTTTCTTTAAAAGGTTTCATGCCGTTCAAACCGTAGTCTACCAGCATATACCCGAAACGTCTTCGCTTTGATACTTTCATCGCCCCTACCCTCTCATAACCATGTTTCTGTATATGTTTTTTTATTTGATCTGCGAAAAACTGCTGATTTACGTTTTAACTGTAATATATAATAATATCGGCTATTTTTCAACATTTCGTCAGAAAAACTCTGAAAAACCATAAAAATGAGGCAATTATTATACTTAATTGAAAATCTTTTCAAATGCTGTTGAACTAATTTTATCAAAGCTATAAAATGAATATGTCTTTCGGTAATTACTTTATAAATGTGGTATGATTTATTCAATGTTCAAAATAACCAAGGAGGTTTTAATATATGAAAAGACTTGGTATTCTTACCGGTGGTGGCGACGCTCCAGGCTTAAATGCGGTCATTCGGGCAGTTGCTAAGGTAACATGGGCACAAGGTGCCAAGCTTTATGGATTCCGAAATGGTTACAGTGGCCTTATTCGGGGAGATTATTTGCGATTGGAAAAGCCGCATATCTCAGGACTGTTACATAAAGGTGGGACTATGCTGGGTACTAATAACCGGGATAATCCATTTAATTTTCCTATAGAGGAAGGGAACAATATCGTTTACAGGGATATGTCCGATAAGGCTATACAAAACCTTGAAAGTCTTCAAATTGACTGTTTAATTGTCATCGGCGGAGACGGTAGTCTGGCTATTGGTAGGGAACTTTATGAGAAAGGGGCAAAAATCGTCGGTGTCCCAAAAACCATAGACAATGACCTGATGGGAACTAATCAAACTTTCGGTTTTAATACTGCTGTAACAACCGCCACTGACGCGTTGGACAAGCTTCATACCACCGCTGAATCTCATCATCGGGTGATGATTTTGGAGCTTATGGGAAGGTATGCCGGATGGATAGCGCTGTACAGTGGTGTGGCAGGCGGTGCGGATGTTATTCTGATACCGGAAATTTCCTGGTCCATGGATAAGGTGGCGGAAAAAATTAATTCCAGGAGAGACGAAGGTAAGCCCTTTAGCATTATTGTTGTGGCTGAAGGTGCAAAAACCCCCCAAGGCGAACAGGTGGTCAGGAAAACCATAAAAGGCAGTGGAGATCCTATTCGCTTGGGAGGTATAAGTCATCTGGTTGCCCAGATGGTAGAAGAAACCACTGGTTTTGAAAGTCGTGCTACAGTCCTTGGCCATGTGCAAAGAGGCGGTTCACCTTCACCTTTTGATCGGATTTTAGCTACACAATACGGTGAAGCCGCTGCCAGACTGGCTTTATCCGGAAAGTTCGGGAAGATGATTTCTCTTAAAAATGGGGAAATTACATCATTGGATTTTGAGAAAATCCCGTCGGATTGTAGAAAGGTACCTGTGGACCATCCACTAATTAAGGTAGCTAAGAATACAGGAATCAGTTTTGGAGATTGATTTACCACCCGCGATCAGCATAGTGGTCTTCTAACTTGTCAATCTCCAAGCTTTGCATGGCATCGCCCAAGTCTTCGGAAATCTTGGCCAAAATATCCGGTTTGTTATAATTGTGAGTGGCCTCAACTATAGCTTTTGCCATTTTCTCAGGGTTGGCGGATTTAAAGATACCGGACCCTACAAATACTCCGTCACATCCTAGCTGCATCAGTAGAGCAGCATCGGCAGGAGTTGCAACACCGCCGGCGGCAAAGTTTAGTACCGGAAGTTTTCCTGCTTTAGCTACTTTTTTAACTAAATCAAAGGGAGCGCCCATCTCCTTGGCAACGCTCATGAGTTCTTCTTCCGGCATACTGGAAAGTTTACGAAGTTGTCCTAGGACGGTACGGATATGTTTTACCGCTTCCACCACATTGCCGGTACCGGCCTCACCTTTAGTGCGGATCATGGCAGCTCCTTCCCCTATACGGCGAAGGGCTTCTCCTAAGTTTCTGGCACCACATACAAAAGGTGTTTTGAATTTGGTTTTATCAATGTGAAAAGCTTCATCAGCAGGAGTTAAAACCTCACTCTCGTCTATGTAATCCACTCTCAAAGCCTCCAAAATCTGAGCTTCTACAAAATGGCCGATTCGGCATTTAGCCATGATCGGAATAGATACTGTCTCTTTTATCGCCTTCACAATCTTAGGGTCCGACATGCGGGCCACTCCCCCGTGTTTTCTTATGTCAGCAGGCACCCGTTCCAAAGCCATCACGGCTACGGCTCCTGCTTGTTCAGCTATTCTTGCCTGTTCCGGAGTAGTGACATCCATAATGACACCACCTGCTAGTTTGGTATTAATTTGGTTTGACATAAAAGATTCTCCTCCTTGTTTTCACCACTTGAATAATGTGGTATAATTAGCGTACCGATACAAAATGGTTAATGTTTTATATCATTAACACAAAGCCCGCTTACAACAAATTATCAAATATCATAAATTAAACCATTTTGTACGTACATTATTATGCCATTAAGAGAAGTGTTTGTCAATACGCTTTTAATTACATTTAATTTGGAGGCAATTATGGATAAGTTTGTATCGATACATTTAGACCGCTCCCATGAACCACCGCTCTATATGCAAATTTATCAGGGGTTGGTAAAACTCATAGAAAATAAGACCTTGGCTACAGGAGAAAAACTTCCCTCTATTCGCCGAATGGCTTCTTTTTTCAATGTTAATACCGTTACGGTAGTGAGTGCCTATAAGCAGTTAGAGGACCAAGGCTATGTGAAGTCTCGGGTAGGCAGTGGAACTTATGTGCGCTTTCCTTCCAAGAAAACAGACTCGCAAGAATTGAAAGGTTCGGAGAAGCTTACGGGCTTCCCGGAAGAAGCTGTGGAATCAATTCACACCAGGGATGGCAACTTGATAAAATTTGATTTTGCCGGTGCATCCATTTCGCCCAAGTATTTTCCGGTAAAAGATTTTAAGGAAGTTGTCAATGAGATCTTGAATAGGGACGGTGGGTACGCTTTGGAGTACCAGGAAAGCAGTGGATATCAACCACTTAGGGAATCAATCAAAGACTTTATGGAAATGCAGCACAATTTATCGGTCCCTCTTGAAGAAATACAAATAGTATCCGGAGCTCAGCAAGGTATTGATATATTGGCAAAAACCTTTTTGGGTTACCGGGACGTGGTTTATGTGGAAGCCCCAACCTACCCCGGAGCCGTCAATGCTTTTAAATCCCGCGATGCTCACATTGTTGAAATTAATATGCAGCAGGACGGTGTTGATCTGAATGATTTCAAAAAAAATATAATAAAAAATCCTCCAAAACTTTTTTACACCATGCCGGTTTTCCAAAATCCCACCGGTCACTCATACAGCCCGGAAAAAAAGAAAGAGCTGATAGCTCTTTCTAAGGAATATGATTTTTATATAGTTGAAGACGATCACATAAGTGACCTTTACTACGATGAAAAACCCACCTTGCTGAAGGCTCTTGACGATGCTGATAAGGTTTTTTACATTAAAAGTTTTTCTAAACTGTTTTTACCGGGCCTGCGCATGGCTTTTCTGTGGATCCCCCAGTGCCATTTTGATAAAACGGCCTTAGCTAAATATTCCTCGGATATCTCTTCCTCAGGCTTTTCCCAGCGGGCTATGGATTTGTTTTTGAGAAAAAGCCTGTGGTCGGAACATGTAAGCCGCCTTCAAAAAATATTTTATGAAAAATGGCAAAAAACCAGGCAATCATTGGAAAACTACATGCCCAAAAGCGTAAAGTTTTACTGCCCAAATGGGGGCCATTTTTTCTGGATCGAGCTTCCACAAGGCCTTTACTCCATGAATCTGTATCATGAAACTTCAAAAAAGGGTGTTTCCATAATGCCCGGAGATCTGTTTTTTATGAGTCAAAGACCGTCAGAAGGCTTTAGATTGAGTATTGCACAGATTTCAGCTCGGGATATTGAAGAGGGAATTGCACTGCTGGCCGAAAGTATAATACGCCTTATCGAGAACCCTCATGGGGTTTTCCAAGGGCCAGGTGCTCGACCGTTATTATAATTGCTCAAAAGCTACAATTCTTGTTTTTCAAAATAGGGCAAGAGATTCTCCCTGGCACTTCCAACATGGTTTACCATGGCCTTTTCGGCGGCATCGGGATCACGAACTGCCAACGCCTCATAAATACACCGATGTTCTTCCAGAGAATGAGCGGCTCTTCCGTTGGCCTTTACGGAAACCAGCCGCGCCCGTTGGATAAAGTGGTGAAAACTGGTCAACACCGATTCAAGAGAGCGACTGTTACAGGCCCGGAAGATAACATCATGAAACCGGGAATCCATTTCCGATACCTTTTCCACATTTCCCTTTTCTGTGTAAAATTCCATCAGATCCAAGGTATCCTTCAGTTCCTTCAGCTGTGCATCGGAAATCTTTTCTGCAGCCCACCTTGCCGCCAGGCCCTCAATCATCTTACGAATAGTATAAATATCTTCAACATCTTGAGGGGATACTCCTTCAACGATAACACCCTTATTGGGAATACTCGACACCAATCCCTCCAGTTCCAGTTGTCTGATGGCTTCCCTTATTGGAGTACGACTAACACCCAGCTCTTTTGCCAGTCTCATCTCTATTAAGCTTTCACCAGGCTTATAAACTCCGTCCAGTATGGCATTTTTTAGGCGATGATATATTTTGGTTCTAAGGGAATAGCCGGTATCCTGAAAATCGGATATCATATAAAAACCTCCCTGATTCTTACGCAAAGTTCTATATTAATTCTACTATATGTTTGGTATTTTTTAAAGGGAGTCATGTAATAATATGCATTTTTTCTAAAGTTTCTAGCATTTTTTGTTTTATTTCACAGGGAGGAAAAATATCCAAACGCTTAGTCGACCTTATAAGCAGGTGATTACAATAATCTACCGCTTTCTTAACCGCCTCATTTTTTAAATGTAACAAATGTGACATGGAGATGGGCCTATTGTTGCCAAGTTTACCATATTTTCCCTCCTCTTCCCCCAAGTAAACCTCCTCTATATCTATTGCCTTTATCATTTTTATAAAGAAAATCATAGGCAAGGTTATAGTGCCTTGGGCTAGATCCGATGGCGGTTTTTTTAAATGTTCCTCATCACCTAGAAAATCCAAAATGTCGTCCCGAATCTGATAAGCCTTGCCAAAATCCTGCCCCATTTTCGCCAACAGTCTTATTTTTTCGTCGGGTAAATTTGCGGTGCGAGCTCCTGCAAAGCAGCTTAAAGACGTTAAAGATGCGGTTTTATATGTTATCCTAACTATATAGTCTTTTATATCAGTTGAAAAATCAAAGGCCTGCTGCTGTTGTTTGATTTCCCCTTCCACCATTCGAGCGATGACTTTCAATGCCTTCCTTAAAATACAGATATGAGATAAGTCGGACATAATATGCAAGGCTCGAGAGTAGAAATAGTCGCCCAACAAAAGTGCATTGTCTTTTCCATATAAGGCATTGATTGAAGGTTGACCCCGTCTTATATTGGCCCTGTCCAGTATATCATCATGCACCAGGGCTGACATGTGCAGTATTTCCACTCCAGCAGCAGCCCGATATAACTCACCAATGTCAATTCTTCCCATATTTTCTATAAGCCCACAGGCTAGAGTTAAGGTCGGACGTAGCATTTTACCCTGATTTGTGGCAAAATACAAGGCCATTTCCCGCAGCATATTGTCCCTTGTATCCATACTGTTTAAAATATAATGCCTTACTTTTTCAAGCATAAATTCCATATCAAGGGTTTCTGCCATCAACGGTGCTGTCAATCCTTCCGACAAGACATCGACTTCCCTTCTTGCTTTAAATTTATATTTTAGTGTGAAAAATTGTTTCGGTGAAGCTGACGACACCTTTCCCTTAAGTTCAACCTGTTGTTGTTCAGAACGGTCAAGCCCGTTCCCGCGGTGCTGGGGCTTATGGGCAGTTCGGCCCACCGAGTGCCTATCAGCGTTCATCCTGCACACTGCCCCTGATTCGTTTGTCCCTTGTAGGGGCTTTCTTTGACCGCCAGTTATAAGAATAACAACGGTCTTGCTTGAAAGGAGACGCTCTCCGTCATCTTTACCTCAGAAGAGTTTCTACACTAAAATCTATTTTGATTGCGTCTGTTGTCTGAAAGGGCTCAATCAATTAAATTCAAAGTTGCATGCTGAATCTATTGGCACCAATATTATATCAGTATGGCAAAAACAACACTATTGACAACAATCGCAGTAGTGGTAACGAGTTGTCTTTTCGTCACATCATGTACATCCATGGTATCAGTTGTTACCCCAGCCCATATCCCAACAAAGGACGGTAGCAGCATCTGAGCGAAGATTTCATGAATGTATAAAAGCCCTAAAAAGCTTAAAACTGCCGCAAGACTGAAGTAAATAATTGAAGGCACCGCCACCCTGTCAGGACCCCATAGCAGAAAAAACAGGGCAGGAGTTGTAAGTTTACGAGGTGTTGCTGAAAGGTCAGCAGGAATGTCGGGAATATGGTGCTGCATAATCCAGCCTACAAGGAGTGTAGTTTGGATTATTCCTGCAAAAAAAGGCAAACGGTGAAAACCGCCTGTTAATACAAAATAAGAAGCAGTAGATAAAACTATACCTGATATCCAAAGTCCCATCAGCTCACCTAAAAATGGCTTGTAAGCCAGGCGAAACGGGGGACAAGTATATGCCCAGGCCGTAAAGATACCGATGGCAAGCGCCACCAGAACCAGTAAGCCGCGTAATAGATATAAGTATAAACCTATCAAAAGAATTGCCAATAACGATAAAAAAGCTATTATGTTTAGAGCGTCTTTATAGAGTAAGCCCATTTTTATTACCTTTGAACCTCCGGATAATATTCCCCGGGATACCTGATCAGTCCCTGATTCCCAATCATTTATATCATTTAAGGAGTGACCTAGGAAACCATTAATCAAAAAACCCCCCACTACCAGCGGCAACACATGATACCAAAGGGCCGTCCCATACTTCCAGGCAAAAGCCACATTTATAAGCATCAGGCTACCGGAAAAGGTAAGCACGGGTATAGCGCGAAAGAGTTTCCAGAGGCCTAGGATTGTATTTTGATTTTTGTTTATGGTTTTCATGGACTTCTCCTTGAAGTATCAAAAATAAACTATATTTCTTGTTTCAGTTTCTTACAAGTCATGACTTTACATGGAACTTGCTCTTATTATTTATTTCCAGTAGTAACATGAAATATGTTATGGAAAAATAAAAAAGGATAACGCAAAGATGCGTACCCTTTTTGTATCGCTATGACTACATATCATAAACCGTCATACCTGCAGTGTTAGCAGTGACAAAAACATCGATTCTTTTTCCCACACCTTCACTGCCAACCAGCTGGGCTCCGATGATCTTCCCTGAATTTTTGCTGCCTCTAAGGACATTTCTCCAACATTACTCCTAAAATTGCCTCATCTGTAGTTGCCATGCCATCTGTGGAAACTTTGCCCAAATTCTGTACGGTCTTTTCCGCTGTATTATCCACTATCCCATCATATGAAGATATCACAACGCCATTTAAAGCTATCAAAGCTGATTCTATGGCTGCATCGGTTGAAATGGACAATTTAAAAGCACAGCCGGGTTTTCCTCCGTCGCAGATGATTCCTGCCAGGGTACCGATCATGTTTTTAATGGCACCTTGTATTTGCTCAAGATTTCCATCTAAAAGATATGCTATTCCAGCACTTGCCCCAACCCCTGCAGCAACCCCACAGCCACAAACGGGGGAAAGAACACCTGTATAACTTTTAACATAAATGGTAACCAAGAGACTTAAGGTTACTGCTCTGATTATTTTTTCTTCATCAAGTTGTTTTTTCTCACCAACAGCAACTACGGGCAATATGGCTGTAATACCGTGATTGCCACTTCCGGCGCAGCTCATAACTGGCAAAGGATATCCTGTCATTCGGGCATAGCTGGCAGTAGCGGTAAGAAACTTAGCATAGTCTTTGTAATTCATATCTTTATTGGAAATCCCACGGCTTAAAGCCTTACTATATTTACTGGATATGCCTGCCTTTGCCATCTCTTTATTCATGTTTATACCCTGGGCAACTAATTCCAACTGATTTAAATCTACTGTATCAGCAAAATCTTTCAGATCTTTCATGCTCAGTTCTTTGATATTTTCTTTTAATGAAACCTTATTTGTCTTGGCTTCTTCTTTTTTGAAAACTACTTCATCATTTTTTTCAACAAGTACTATATTATCATGCTTGTCTTTTATCAAGACTCTAGATTTGCCATGCTGTCCAAAGACCACTGCTTCTATATATAATCCAACTATATCCTCGGCTATTGTAACATAAATGATGTTCTTACTTACAATTTCTTTAGCTTTTGATACGTCTTCTTCGGTTATCTCTTTTAATACTTCCAGCTTATATTCAGATTTACCCTTTATTAAGGCTAGGGCCACGGCAATATATAAACCTTTTTCATCGGTACCGGGTATACCAACAGCCAAGGCATTTTTGAATATATTTCTATCTACTTTTATTTCAATTCTTTTCGGTGTATCTCCGAGCGTTTCTTTGGCTTTAGCTACCGCTAAAGCTACAGCAATAGGTTCAGTGCAGCCAAGAGCAGGAGTTACTTGGTCTTTTAAAATATCTAATAAAAGCTTTGAATGTATCATGGTTGTCCTCCTTTGAGTTTTGTAGATATATTAGTGCAAGTTCTGTGCCATAAACGTTACTATGGTTTTTTGCTGCACAAAAAACATGTCTTATACTGATACCTACAGATAAATCGTTAATAAGTTATTTTGGTTAATGCCAATAATTTTTTATCAAAAATGCGAAAATATTGTTTTAAAAAAAGCCTTTACAAGGCTTGTTACAAGGTAATTCTCATTTTCGATAACTACTTTTTGCATTTATGATAAATTTTAGGCTATTATCGCAAGTATTCCATTTGCATTTTTATTGCACCATCAATCATTAAAATCTAATTCCTTTATCTTTCGATATAATGTGGCAGGGCTTATGTTGAGTTTTTCGGCTATTTTTTGTTTAGCTTTTGTATCATTACCGTAATGGCTCATTAAATCTTCAATTACCTTTTTCTCGTATCTTGCCACCATTTCTTTAAGCCCACCTTTTGCAACCGCCGTATCAGAGCCCTTTTTTACACCCATTTTCTTTAAAAGGGTTCTTTCCGTCAGGAAATCGCCTCTTTCAAAGATAACTCCATATTCGATAAGATTCTCCAGTTCCCTTACATTTCCTGGGTACTGATGGCTTGACAGAAGTCTTTTTGCTTCTTCTGAAATACCTTTAAGCTGCTTGCGATGTATCTTTGAATAGCGGCGAAAAAAAATTTCAGCTAGTTCCATAATGTCTTCAGGGCGCTCTCTAAGAGGTATAATTCGTATAGGGACGACATTTAGTCTGTAAAATAAATCTTCTCGAAATTCACCTTTTTGCACCATGGCTCGTAGGTTTTTATTGGTAGCAGCGACTATTCTTACATCAATTTTTATGGGTGAAAGTCCCCCTACTCGAAATATTTCCCTTTCCTGCAACACTCTAAGTAACTTTACCTGCATATGAAGGGGTAAGTCTCCTATTTCATCTAAGAAGACCGTACCGCCATTTGCCCGTTCAAATTTTCCTATTTTCCCCTTGGGATTTGCACCGGTGAAGGTTCCTTTTTCATAACCGAATAACTCACTTTCTATCAGGCTATCAGGAATAGCACCACAGTTAATGGGCAGAAATATCTCATTTTTTCTGGGGCTTTCATAGTGGATAGCCCTGGCAAAAAGTTCCTTGCCTGTACCGCTTTCTCCAAGAAGCAATACCGTTATGTCCTGATTTGCTATTTGCCTTGCCTGCTCCTTTACCATTGTGAAAATGGAGCTGCTTCCCAAAATTTTATCAAATGTGAAGGTTTCAGGGTTTTCGCTGATTCTGAAAATCGAGCGGTGAAGCTTATTAAAATCCTTAAAGCTTGCTACTGCTCCCGCTTTTTTCTTATTAAAAATAATGGGCTTTGCAGAAAGCAAAAACCTGTAAGTTTTACCGTTTATTTTTAGTACTTCTTCCTGCTCCTTTATTTCCTTATTTGTCATCAAAACCTCTGTTACACTGTTTTGAGGCAAAAGTTCATCGAGATTTTTGCCTGCTACATCATCCTTTGTGATATTAAATATCTCTCTCGCCCAATTATTTATGCAAAGTATCCTTCGATTATCATCTATAGCAATAATACCCTCGTCTACCGAATCGATGATTGTCCTAAGTTCTATGGATTTATACTTTAATTCTTGGTGCAAAATTTGTTCTTTAATACTTGATGATATAAGCTTACTCATTCGGCTTACAAAGTTCATGTAATGTCGCTGGTTTTTCAGAAAGGCTTTCTTTTGCTCTGAAGTAAAGGCAATCATACCGATTACGCCCTCAATACCTCGGTCACTTTCTATGGGATAGCAAACCTCCGCTTCCTCACGGCAGTTTTGTTTTCCATCACACTCAGCACATTCACTGCCGGTTCTGGGTTCGGTGATTACATATTGTTTTCCGGTTTTTATGCATTTTTCAAAAACAGAGTTTTTAGGTGCATATTTACCTATTCTCTCATAATATTTGCCTGTTCCGGCGATTCTTTTTAACAAACTGTCGAGAATTGTTACATCAAGGTCGGTGACTGACATTATTGCCTCAGCTATTTCTTGCAGTTCTTTCTGCAACCCATCTAAAGGCAATTCTTTTGACCTCCTTTAAATTATGCTATTAAAACAACATTACAATTATTTCAGATTTACTTTTATATGTTTAATCCTAAAAATATATTGTGTCAGTATTAACATCATAATCTATTTTTATATACAAGTAAAGATAATGATGACATAGTGATTAAATCTAACATCTAAGCCATATCAAGTAAGCTACATAACTTTTTGGTAAAGGGAAAAAGTAGAAAAAAGTAGCAAATTCGATTATAATGTTATTTGGGAAAGAGGTGATCTAAGTGATTGACCAAGTGATCCAGCTCTTAAAATCCGCCCAATATATAATGGCTCTCACCGGCGCCGGAATAAGCACAGAAAGTGGTATCCCCGATTATCGCAGTAAGGGCACAGGACTTTGGGAGGAAGTAGACCCGGCCGAAATGGCCAGTATATCGTATATGCTGTCAAATCCGAAAGAGTTCTTTGAATTTAATATCAGACAATGGTCAAAATATACGGATGTTGAGCCTAATATAACCCACAGGGTGATGGCTGCCATGGAAAAGACAGGCTACCTTCATGGGGTGATCACTCAAAATATAGATAA
>CAZFME010000043.1:0-16997 GCA_964520055.1 uncultured Clostridia bacterium | reverse complement strand
TTCATCACCTCTAGATGATGTTTTTTGTCACGGGTTTATATCCCATAAGCTTTTTTTACCTCTTCTTCGGTTTCAAAAAGTCCTTCTGCTCCTTTAACACTATCTTTTCATTTTGTTCAGTTGAGATAAAACGTTTTTTAAGATGTCCTGCATTTATTGAAGATTGTCCTATGAAAACACCGAAACGTTTTGTGGTTTTTGTTCCGCTTATTCTTTTTGCCGTGAGTTTTCCGTTTTCAAGGCTGCAAAAAGTCAAACCTGAGCGCTGTACAAAGTAGACGTTGTTATCGCAATAAAGTTCAGTAGAAAATGAAACACTGTCAGCGGTGTAGTAGGGCTTTCCAGCAAATTCACCGCTGTAAAAATGATGTGTGTGACCGTTGAAGATTGCAATAATATTACTATCGCCGATTAACCGGACGAACTTTTCCGTGTAATATGCTCTCGGCATTGAGAACTGGCTGTCCAGAAGATGGTGATGTGTAACAAGAATTGTCGGCTCGCTCTTTGATGCTATTATTGCCTGTTCTAGCCATTCACAATCGGCTTCGCTAATTATACCGTTGGGATAATTTACCGAGGAGCTATCCAACGAAATGATATTGACACCTGACTCCTTGACAAGCACATTATAGGCACTGTCATCTGCATCAATACCAAGCCAGCCTTGTTTAAATGCTTTGATATCGTCGTGATTCCCGGGCGTCACTATCATAGGAGTATTTTTAAAGATTTCCTCAAGTAGTACTTTTAACTGCTTGTAGTCGGAAAAATCGCCGTTTTCAGTGAGGTCACCGCTGATGAGAATAAAATCGATGTTAGTAAAATCGATGTGTTTGATAAGACTTTGAATCTGTACTTCAGGTGGCGTTAACTCCTTGAATATCCCTGCATAAAAGCAGCTACTTTTTGAGTAGTCGACGAGATAATGTATATCCGATACGTGCAAAAATTGACATTTCATATCCCCACCTCTTGCCCTATCAGTTTTAAAAATTTCTCGACGGAAGTGTTTGCCACTAACTCCTCGGGAAATCTGATTTCCTTGAGAAGCAGGGCGGCACAATCAAAGTTACCGACCGCATTTGCAAAATGTGCATCTGACCCAAGAGAGATTACAACACTGTGCTTTTCACAAAGCTGCAGCATCTCAAGGAGGTTTTCCCGCACATTAAGACGGTAAAATGCTGTCTTAAGTGATGAGTTGTTGACTTCGAGCATCGTCTTTGTGTTTTTTGCGTGCATTACTAACTCGGAATAATCTACGGGAATAGCACCGTCGTCGGGATGCCCGATAATCTTAATGTACGGGTTGTCCATTGCACCCAGTATAGATCTAGTATTTTCTTTTTTTGAACCCGGCTTCAAAAGTAGGGTATGGAAGCTTGCTATGCAATAGTCGAGCTTTTCAAGCACTGTTTCTTCCAAATCAACCCTACCTTTATAATCGCAGATATTGAGCTCTGCTCCATATAGCATTTTGACACCGAACAGCTCCCTGTCAAGTACATGCAAATTTTTGAAATGTAAAACATGGGGTGCATCTTCAAGTGCAGGTGCATGGTCGGTTATTCCGAGCAACTTAATACCTCGTTTTGCAGCGACCTTAGCATTTTCTATTACCGTTGAATATGCGTGGGTGCTTGCTATTGTATGTGTGTGCGGATCAATTACTATTTTCATCTTTATTCAAGACCTCCATAATCTTTTTTTGTTTAGCATATCTTTTTTGAACTGTAAACAATACAAGTGCGATTATAGTAGCGACATAAGGTATGGAGGAAGTAACCTGAGTTTTAAGTGAGGTGTGTTGTAAAAAATTGCCCAGAGCCTGGCAACAACCAAAAAACAAGCTAGCCATAAGAACGCCTAACGGATGCGATTTGCCCAGGTGGTTTGCAGCCATTGCTATGTAACCGCGCCCTGAAGTAATATTTTGTATAAACAACTTAACCGAGCCCATAGAGAGCAGGCATCCTGCAAGACCGCACAATACTCCGGAAAAGCTTATGATTAAAAATTGGTACTTTTCGACGGGTGTGCCGAGGCTGCGTGCGGCTTCGCTGTTAATTCCTATAGCACGTATCCGATATCCGATAACGGTTCTATAGAGAAATATGTAAATGAGTATTGCGATTGCAAAGGACAGGTAATCAAGTATAGTCAGCCCCGAGAAGATGGTGGATAAAATAGGGATATTATTGATCAAAGGAAGGGACACCTTCGGTATTCCGATTAAGCTAGTATGGGTAAAAACGCCCTTTGTCTTGAAAATAATATAGAGCAAATAAGTGGTTGCGCCCACCATCATGTTGTTGGCTGCCAGACCGACTACAACTGGAGATGCCTTTAGTTTTAATATAAAAAAACCTACGCTGGCAGATACTAAAATACCGCTTATTATGCCCGCCAAAATAGACAGTAAGACACTCTGCGTGAAATAGTTTACGACTATGCTAAAGAACGCGCTTGCAATCATCGCACCCTCCATTGAGAGATTGAATACCTCTGCCTTGGAGCAGATTGCAGCAGCAAGTGAGGCATACAGTAGCGGTGACATCATGCGGATGGTGGAGTTTATGATTGTAGCAAAATAATCAACATTAAACGGCATCTGTACCATCCTCCTTTTCTTTTTTAAAACGCTTGAAGCTAAAATCAATAATAAATTTTGCAGTGACAAACATGGTAAGGACACCTTGAATTATTGTGGTTATTTCGCACGGTATTCCTAATTTCATCTCGATTGAACTTCCGCCCGTTGTTAGTCCCGCAAGGAAAACTGAGCTGACAAAAATACCTATTGGATGGTTAGAGGACATAAGTGATGCGGTTATGCCGCTCCACGCATAACCAGATGATGTGATCATTCTATCTATGTATCTAAATCTGGTCCCAAGCGCCTCACATGCTCCCCCAAGCCCGGCCAGGGCACCGCTGAGCATTAGGACCAAGTACATGGTTTTCAAGCTGTTAATGCCTCCATAATCAGCGAATTTGGGATTTAAACCGCTCATTTTCGCCTTGTATCCGAAGCTGGTTCGCTGCATTAAAAAAAGCACGAACAGTGTGCATACCACCGCTATTACAAATCCGTAGTGCAGGATGTATGTTGGCACAATGCGAGGTAAAGCCGCATCGGTTATTTTTTGTGTTTGCACTGCAAGTCTGTCGGTAGCCAAAGGGTCTCTAAAATCGTATGTGGTGAAATAAGATGCAACGTTGTCAGCGATGTAATTCATCATTAAGGTAATTATGAGTAGGTACACATCAAACTTTGCACTGATATATGCCGCAATGAGGGAATAAATCACACCTACAAGCATTCCCGCGAGAAGGGATACCACGATAATCACCATGGGAGGTCCTGGAAGGGATACTGCTACAATTGCAGCCGTAAAAGAACCAAGCACCATCTGGCCCAATGCCCCCATGCTGGAATAGCCGGAACCCCATGCGAGTGCCGCAGAAAGCCCTGCAAAAATAATCGGAGTTGCACGGGTCAATGTAACGGTAAGAGCGTGCATAGAGCCGAATCCGCCCACGGCAAGCCCTTTTATAGCAACAAGAGGGTTACTGCCGGAAAATGCAATTATAACTCCTCCCACAATCAGCCCAAGTGTAATGGATATGACAGGAAGCTTTAAAGATTCTAGCATGGTTTTTTTAATCGAAAAGACAAAGTTTGTTTTTTTTAATTCCATCAAGTACTCTTACCCCCCACCATCAAAAGTCCGAGTTGACGATCGTCCACATTTTTATTTGAAAATTCATGTTCAATCCTGCCTTCGTATATTACATATATCCTGTCGCTTAGTTTCAAGATTTCGCTGAGTTCAGAGGAAATCAGTAGAATACCGTCACCGTTGCTTCTCTTTTCAATCAATTTCTCGTGAATAAATTCCATTGCTCCCACATCAATTCCCCGGGTAGGCTCACAGGCCACAAGAAAACGGGTTTTCTTTTCGATTTCCCTGGCAACTATGAGCTTTTGTGCATTGCCTCCTGAAAGCTCCCTCATCTTTTGTGATAAGAAGCCGATTTTTATGCTGTAATTTTCAACAAGCTGCAAGACATGTTTCCTTATCTCCCGAAAATTAAGGAGTCCTCTTTTTGAGAACCGTTGACTGTTCTCATCCCCCATTAGGGCATTCTCCGCAAGGGTTGCATCCTTTGCACTTCCCCAATAATATCTGTCCTCGGGAATGTGGGCCAGACCTGCTTTCCTTATATCTTCAACCCCTTTGTTTGTCACATCATTGCCGCAAACCCATATCTTACCGCGATAGTTAGTTTCCAGGCCGGTTATACATTTTACGAGCTCGCTCTGACCGTTGCCGGATACACCGGCAATTCCAACTATTTCTCCTCCTCTAACCGAAATGTTTACGTTGTCAAGCACCTTTTTGCCAGATTGCCCCACCATAGACATGTTTTTGACGCATAACACCTCATCGCCTGGGTTGATGTCCTCGATTACATGCGATGAGATTTGTCGTCCGATCATGTGATAAGACAACTCCTCAATAGACGTATGTTCTTTTTTCTTTTCTGCAACCACTTTGCCTGCCCGCATAACCACAATGCGATCGGCTACCTCCATCACTTCCCCCAGCTTATGGGTTATGAGTATAATGCTCTTTCCCATTTTTGATAGCTGCCTCATTGTTTTTAGCAGCTCCTCTACCTCAATTGGCGTTAACACTGAAGAGGGCTCGTCAAAAATAATGATATCTGCATTCTGGTAAAGAATTTTTAGAATCTCTATTCGCTGCTGCATACCAACAGAACAGTCTTCCACGGTTTCATCGGGGTCCACTTTCAGCATATAGTGTTCAGATAACTCGCACACCTTTTCTCGGTTGGCGTTTTTATCGAGGAAGATTCCTTTGCATATTTCATTGTTGTATATGATATTTTCGGTAACAGTCATCGAACCGAAAAGCATAAAATGCTGCTGTACCATTCCTATCCCCTGTTTCATAGCATCGGAGGGATTTCTAAAATTCATTTTTTCACCATTGATATAAATTTCGCCGCTGTTTGGTTTCTCTAGACCATACAAGATTTTCATCAAAGTTGATTTTCCGGCACCGTTTTCTCCGACAATAGCAAGAACCTCACCTTTCTTAAGAACAATACTAACATTTTTGTTTGCTATGACTCTATCGTAAGTTTTAATAATGTTTTTCATTTCTAAAAGCAAAATCTACAACCTCCTTACCACTTGAGCTCCAAAAGTCTTGCGTTTCTAACAATACGGACGAACCAAAAGGCTCGTCCGTATTTATTATAAAAATATACACCTTACCGATAATACGCTTATTGCTCCAGTGGAACCTCGATGACCACTTCACCGCTTCGTATAGCTTCTGCTGCTGCATGGCCTGCTGCCATAACTTCTTCGTTCATAATTTCCTCATTCCAGTAATTAGCTCCTTCAGTAGAGATGTTTACAACTCCAAAAGCTCCCTCTTTGAAGCCAAGAATCTGTATGCCTCCCTCGTGCTTCCCAGTAAGAAAGTCTTCAATAATCATTGTTGTGCAGACGCCGGTGTTTTTGGTTAGACCTCCTAAGATGTAAGGATTATCGGACGTGGTCTGGTCAACACTTAATCCCGATGTGTAGATGGGTGTTCCTTTTGCCGCTAGATCTAGACACGCCTGATAGATACCCTGGTTCGCACTAGAAGCAACATTGCCAAGTACGAATTTGCATCCTGCGGCTTGCTGCTGAATCGCCATCTCATAGGCAATGCTCGTATCGGAGTATGAGTTTATGAAGTTATGCATAAACTCAGCATCAGGATTAACTGACTTTACACCTTCCATAAAGCCGTATCTGTACTCATAATTTGATTGCTGCTGGAAATTGTTGACACATCCGAACAGGTTCTCATCAGGGAAAGCCGTTGCAATCATGGCACCATATACATAACAACCGTCAGAAGTGTTGAAAGCTATGCTCTTGATGCGGTCATTAGAAGCAATCGTGTCAATTACCGCAAACTCGATGTCAGGGAATTCGTCGGCAAGAGCGGATAAAGGTTCCGCCGAAACCCACCCAATTCCTACGATAAGGTCGTAACCCTCAACACAGGCAGCTCTCGTTTTCTCTGACCAAGCGGCTGTGTCAGCACACTCAATCGAAATTGCCTCGAAACCGTATTTGTCAGTGGCCGACATAAGTGCATTATATGCTTGGAGAATAAACTGCTCTGTTCCAATTGTATCGGAAACCAACGCGATTTTAAGCTTGGCATAAGGGTTATCATTGGTAGTTTCAGATTTAGAGACGGTTTCTCCCTTATTGCAGGCGACAAGCGTAAACACCATAACGAGTGCCAGGAGAACTGCAAATAGTTTTCTCATTTTTCCCCTCCTTTCTTTTTTGAGCTGTTTAAAAGTGTTTATAAACATTGTTATTATGAATAATATCATATAAGCTTTACCTGCAAAATGACATAAGTCACTTTTGCGTCGATTTTATTATTTAATCTGACTATTTAGGCCAATATGTTTAAAGAGGCTGTTTGAGTTTGGAAAAACATTATACACCCCCTGCTAAAATCAGTAAGCTGTAAACACAGAGTGATTATTATCTAGCTAGTTCCTCTATGCAATTGCCTCGCAAACTTTGCTTTTCACTTTTATACGCAATGACAGTCTTATGGACAATTAATCTCCCACTTATAGAAGATGGGAGATGAATTGTCCAATTATGGTTAAAATTTGCTTATTGTGAAGTTATCGAGCTTTTATTCTCTTTGTCTTTTTAATTTAAGTCAGCGGTTCTCAACCATAATACTTATAAGATTCGGATGCGATTTCTCTAAGCATATCTTCGTTGATTATGAAATACTTTTGTTTCTTCTTTTTTAATATACCTCTATCGCAAAAGTCCTTCATCGTACGAAGCAGGTGGCGATAGCTTGTCGCAATCAGTTCGGAGCACTCTAATAAGCTAGTTTGAAAAACACCATTTTCGGTGTTTTGCAAAATGAAGGAGGCAAGTCGCGTCTCCAGAGGCATGAACATTAAAACCGCCATGTTATTATCCAGTGTCTTCACCCTACTACACAGCAGTGTGCATATGTAGCGCAAAAAGGAGTTGTCGCTCATCAACATGTCACGGTATTTTTCAAGATTTATTCCGAAGCAGTAGCATCTGTCAATCGACTGTACGCTGGCAATAGGCTTGTTTCCCCACAATAACGACACTTCACCGATAACACGAAAACGTTGATAGTAACCGAACGGAATTATTTTCCCAGATAGATTGGAGCTAAACACTTTTAGTCTGCCACTCGCAAGAAAATACAGATATTCTGAATATTCCTCCTGTCGAATCAAAAATTCTTCTTTTTCAAAAAGAAATAATTCGACTATTTTGGCAACATCTAAGGTAAAAATGTTGGAAATATTTGTCCTATTCATAAGCTGCTCGAATAGCTTGTCATCTTTTATACGTCTCAACCTTTTACCTCCCTTCAAACCATATATAGAAGGTTTTATCTCTTTAAGAACTGTTACTATTTTTTGCTTTTTACTGCTTTTCACGTAAAAATATAAACAAAATATCGGCAAAAAGAAAGTAATAAAATAAAACGCGGTAATCAGCTATAAGTATATTACATGAAGTTTTTATAGCAATAACTAGCCAGAATGCGAAGTTCTTACCTTTCAAAATGGTACAAGAAGATTAAACAGTGTCGAAAGCGAAAAACTGAAATTATTATAGAAGTTTTAGTCATAAGGGATAAAAAAATTGTTTCTATGTCAAACATAAGAATCTGAATTATTTGATGAAACTTTAGATGAGGGTTGTGTAGCAAATATGATTTCTTCATCAAACTTGCGGCTGAGCACTTTTTTCGTCTCTTTAGCACTGGCTTTAATGAACTGTCAATACAAGCTTACTCCCTGCTAACTCCCTGCTCATGCGCTGTATATTCTAATAATTTATCCAAAACTCCTTCCTGTTTTTGACATAGTTAAAAAAGCCTTAATGGCTTTTTTTAATAAAATATAATTTAATTTGTGAAATATCTCTACTAGGGTTGGGAGTAAAACCAACATCCATCAAGCGGTAATTCTCTAAATTCGGATTTTTTGTTTTTAAATCTTTAACTATCTTTTTTAATTCATTTATTAAAATGATAGGTTCATGCAAATTAAATTCTAAAAATTGGGGCATTACCTTGTTAATAGTCAATAATTCCACAGTTCATTCCCCCCAAAAAAACATACTTATTAGTCAATCGATATAAATCTATTGTTTATCAGTATGCTCAAAATTTTACGTTCCAGTTTTCTCATAATTTTCGTCCAGTATAACTCACGCCTGCTTATCGGTTTGACTAAAATAGCAAACAGACCCATACGTTTTGCACCCAAAATATCGGTAAATATTTGATCACCGAGAACCGCTGTTTGCTCCGGCCGAGTTCCTAATATGTCAAGACCTTTTTTGAATGCTTTTTTACAGGGTTTAAGTGACCTGGATACTGCAGGAATTCCGAGACGCTCTGCACAATGTTTTGTGCGATTATATTTGTTATTGGATATAATACAGAAAGAAAATCCTTGCTTTATACAGTGATTGATCCAGCTCATCAATCTGTCTTCAATATAGATTGAATCCCATGGAAGCAAAGTGTTATCAAGATCTATCAATATTCCCTCTATGTTCTTTTTTTTCATATAATCCAAATCCAATTTGTAGATACTTTCAATATAAAGATCTGGACAAAATAATTTAAACATGGCTCGCCCCATTAATAGGTTTTAAATATATATTATATAATTAATGACTTATTTGCAACTGTCGGAATGCAACTCTTTAAAAAGTTTGTTTATTGCTCGCTTTTCAATTCTTGATACATATGATCTTGAAATGCCTAATAGTTTAGCTATTTCTCTTTGTGTTTTAGTCGCTCCGTTTAAGAGTCCGTAGCGGAGTTCTATTACTTTGCGTTCACGGAATTTTAGCGATGAGTTTATCTTTTCATATAATTTTTCCTGTTGAAACTTTTTTGTTATTTCATCTGTAATTGCGTCAGTTTCGGTGCCCAATACATCAATCAAAGAAATTTCATTTCCTTCTTTATCTATGCCTATAGGATCTTGTAGGGAAACCTCCGACTTTACTTTTTTTGTAGATCTTAAATTCATGAGTATCTCATTCTCTATACAACGAACTGCATAAGTAGCAAGACGATTACCTTTATTCTGGTTGAAAGTTGAAATAGCCTTTATAAGACCTATTGTACCTATGGAAATCAGGTCATCCATATCTTCGCCAGTACTGGCGAACTTTTTTACAATATGGGCTACCAGCCTTAAGTTATGTTCAATAAGTATATTTCTTGCTTCTTCGCTCCCTTCGTTGTATAAGATAATATACTTTTCCTCTTCTTCCGGGGTAAGTGGTTGTGGAAATGTTGTAGAGCTTGTTATGAAGGCTAACCATGTTAATATTTCCTTAAAAAATAAAATACCCAAAGTCACTAGGACTGACAGGGCATTTTCCATTTATAAAGCACCTCCCCTGTGCGGTACCTATAATATATGACTTTGGATCGTAAAAAGTGCATGTTTTCTTTAATTATTCTATAGTGGCAGGTATTCTTTCAACTATTTCTTTAAAAACCGGCGCTGCTTTAACAGAGCCCGATCCACCTCGTTCTATAAAAACCGATATAACTAATTCAGGTGTATTGGCAGGATAGTATCCAACAAACCAAGCATGGGAATTCTCATTCTCAAGTTCAGCGGTCCCGGTTTTACCACCTATTTGACGATTATTTTGAGGGTTGGCCCTCCTTCCCGTACCATATTTAGTAGCTGCTTTAAGAGCTTCCCTTACATTTTTGGCAGTTTCTACCGATAGTATTCTTTTCGCTTTTTTACCTGAAAACTCAATAGCAAGCCTATTTCCCTCTCTGTCTATGACCTCTTTTACCAATGTAGGGTTTTTTAACACTCCGTCATTAACCACTGTTAAGATAATTTGTGCTGCTTGGGTAGGTGTTATGCCGATAGCACCCTGGCCAATGGATAAATTACCCAAGTCTTGGTAAAATACTTCCTCCTCAAATGGTATATTGCCTTTTTTTTCTTCAGGTAGACCAATTAGGGTTTTTTCTCCCAGACCAAACAACCTTGCATATTTAAGAATCTTTTCCTTCCCCAATCTAAGACCCAATTGAATAAATACTGAGTTACAGGAAAATGCCAGAGCATCTTTTAAAGTTATTTCCTCATGACCACCGTTTTCGTAACTGGAACATTTAAAGATATTGCCTCCTACTTTCTCAAAGCCGGAGCAATAGAATACCTCGTCTAAATGTGTTAGCTTTTCCTCAAGAGCAGCTGATAAAATTACGATTTTAAATATGGAACCCGGAGTGTAACTTTCAATGGCTCGATTAATTAACGGGGCATTTTTTTCATTCAAGTACTCTTTCAATTGAAACTGCTTATAATTAGGCCTACTGGCCATAGCCATAACTTCCCCTGATTTTGCGTCCATTACTACAATGGCACCGTTATCTATATTTTTATCCATAATGTCTTCAACAATCTTCTGAATATCTTTGTCGATGGTTAACTTTACACCCCACAGTTTTGGCTTTTGTTCATTTAAAGCAAGACCGGCTATAGGTTGCCCGAAACCATCATTTATTACGTATTTATTACTTATGTCACTTTCCAGTAAGCTGTTAAAAGCCTTTTCAATTCCTGTTTGACCTTGAAAGCCAACTACATGGGTGGCTAAAGCCGTGGGCCCATATCTGACATCCTTGTTATAAATAAACACACCGGGTGTTTTATTTTTAAGTTTGGATAAAACTTCTCTATTTTCCGGGGTAATCTTAATATTTTTTATTTCATGGTCATCCAAAGAATCCAATATTTTATTTTTTACCAACAGCTGTTTTTCTTGTGCTGATAGCCAATTGGGAGATATAATTGCAATACCTGTAGAATAGGTTCCTGTCAGTGACTTGCCATTTCTATCAAATATCCCTCCCCTGACTTTTGTTGATGCATCAACTGTTTTTTGCAGAAAAGCACTTTGTGTAAAAAAAGACCCTTTTACAATTTGAATGTAAAAAAGTCTAAGCATTAACATCATGCTCAGGGTAACGATTGAAAGAAACAAAACACCTATCCGTTTGTTTTTTCTCATTTAAATTCACCCAAGGGTATGATGCCCTTTCACTGGGTTTCTATTCCTGTGCATATGTAATATAAAATTTTGATTCCGGTATAGAAACTTTTCTAAGGTGAAGGCGACGGCAAACAATCCCTTTTAAGTTAGGCCGTTGTCATTCTTAAATTTGGTACAAACGTAGCAGGGGCAGCGTGCAGGACCAAGTTTTAGAATGACAGGTCGAACTTAAGGGAGGAGTGCCGTCGCCTTCACCGAAGTAACTTTCAACGATTCATAAATTAAGGGTGCTATTTATTCTTTTGAATCTTATTTTGAGCATTCAAGTGTTCAGAATAAGTTTTGGTAAAAACATGTGCTCCATCCCCTTTGGCTACAAAATAAAGATAATCTACTTTCGCTGGGTTTGCCGCCGCCAGCATGGAAGAAAGGCCCGGTGCCCCTATAGGTCCCGGTGGCAGACCGCTATTTTTGTATGTATTGTACGGAGAATCAATCTCCAGGTCGTCCAAAGATAATACTTCTTTATGTTCATCCAAAACAAATTCTATGGTTGCACAAGATTGTAAAGGCATTCCTTTTTTTAATCTATTGTAAAAAACCCCTGCAATTATCGGCCTTTCACTTTCCAGTTTGGCCTCAGCTTCTATAATAGAAGCCAAGGTTACGATTTGATAAGGAGTATGCTCAAGTTTATTTTCTTTTAAAATTCTATCTACTTTATTATAATATACATCCTCAAACCTCTTTAATAACACATTAATATAGAACTCTGCATTTTTGCCCTGTGGTAAAAAGTATGTATCAGGAAAGAGAAATCCTTCAAAACTGGCATCTGGGGGGAATCCCTTTAGAAAAAAATATTTTTCCTTAAACCTTTCTATTTCAAGGGAGTTAAAAAAATCTTCCTTGGAAATTAAACCTTTTTTACTTAAAATTGCAGCTATCGTATTCAAGGTGCTGCCTTCGGGTATTGTCACTTTGATATCATCATTAATTCTTTCTCCTTTAACTAATTTATCAAGGATTTTTTCGGGAGTCATTGATGGGCTTAAATAATATTTACCCGACTTTATTTTAACGTCCCTGTTGTTTATTTTTGCATATAAACTAAAGACAAAATGATTCTTAATTATGCCTTGTTCTTGCATCGTTACTGCTAGTTGGTTTGCAGTAATGCCACTGCTGACTTCAAATTCAATAAAAGTTTTATCGGCTGCATTTTTAGGGCGGAGCATGCTTCTAAACCACATTACAGTCAAAACTGTTGCCGTTATTAAAATGAAAATAATCAGTGTAGTTTTTTTCCTATCTTTTATGTATTTTAAAACACTGCTTTCATTAAATCGGTGATAGAGGTATTTAATGTTCAAGAGTTTACACCCCTTTTATTCATTCTTTTTTAAAAAAATCCAACAGGCTTGTTCTTTGTATTACATAAAACAAAGGGATTCCCAGCCCTGCTACCGATATAAGCTCACCCAAACCTATATATAGGGCTGTAATCCAATAAGGAACATTGTAGATTTTTGATAAATAATAAGAAACTCCTAAGGCATTTAGAATAATCGGCGGCAGAGAACCTAAGATTGGTCCGGGCATTTTAGCGGTCAGGTATGCAGCTATCAAGGTTATTAAACTGCCCAAATAAATATCCCATAAGCCCAATCCTCCTAATATATTAGCCAGCAGACACCCTATAAAAAGACCGGGGATAGCGGAAGATTCAAGAAGAGGCAGTAATGTCAAGGCCTCAGATACTCTAACCTGAATCAGGCCATAACTTATAGGTTTGAAAAGGTATGTGACTAGGACATAAGTTGTGGCTATGACCGCAGCTCTTGCTACATAAATGGACCGGTTCGTTCCTTTTATTTCAATTTGACTTAGTATATATACCAATAATAAAACTGTCAGTGCAAATATTGCAATTAATAGCATTAAAATACCTTCCTTTATATTCTCGTTTTACCCTCATGTCTTAGTTTAACGTTACTATTGACACTAGTCAATAATTTTACAGTTGACAGCCAATGGATTTTACTATATATTTTAATCATAGATTTTATACGGATAAAATGGAATAATTACTTTTTTGTTAAAGGGGAGTAGTCATTTTTGATAAAGTCACCAACCCGGCATATAATGCCTGGCTTTATCGTTCAGTTATCTGAAAGACAAGACCTTTAGCATAATCAATTATGATTGTGTTAAAGGTTTTTTTATACTTATAATAAAACTAGGTAAGGTGGTGATTATCTTTAAAATAATAAATCTTTTTTTTCATATACTAATTACATGATATAGAGGAGGATATTTATTGGAAAATAATAACTGGTATTCTCTGGAGTTACAAGACGTATCGGTGAAGTTAAATACTCATTTAGAAAAGGGTCTTTCATCTGATTTGGTCAAAGAACGGTTAAAGTCCTTCGGCTACAATGAATTAATCGGTAAAAAAGGAATTACTATTTGGCAAATGTTACTTTCGCAATTTAAAGATTTTCTCGTTCTAATTCTTATCGGAGCAAGTCTTGTTTCAGCTATTATTGGTGAAGTAACTGATGCTGCTGTAATAATACTTATTGTGATTTTAAATGCAGCTTTAGGAGTTATTCAGGAATCCAGGGCTAGCAAAGCTTTGGAAGCTCTTAAGAAAATGGCAGCTCCTGAAGCAAAAGTCATAAGGAATGGGAAAATAATTGAAATTCCCGCTCGTGAGCTGGTTCCGGGTGACTTGGTGCTTTTAGAGGCAGGAAATTATGTCCCAGCAGACCTTAGACTTGTAGAGAGCGTAAACTTAAAAATCGAAGAAGCTTCTCTTACCGGTGAATCAGTACCGGCCGAAAAAAACGCTGAAATAGTTTTTAATAACGAAGTTCCGCTAGGTGACCGGAGCAATTCAGCTTTTATGAGCACAGTGGTGACCTATGGCCGAGGTAAAGGTATCGTTATCGGCACCGGTATGAACACCGAAATAGGATTAATCGCTGAAATGCTTGAGTCCTATGAAGAAGAGGGTACACCGCTCCAGAAAAAACTTGATGAATTGGGAAAGGTTTTAGGTATTGCAAGCTTAGCTATCTGCGGTATTGTTTTCTTATTGGGTATTGCTAGAGGAGTGCCGCTCTTAGAAATGTTCATGACAGCGGTCAGCCTGGCGGTAGCAGCCATACCGGAAGGCCTTCCTGCCATAGTAACCATAGTGCTGGCTTTGGGAATGCAAAGAATGGTTAAAAGACATTCTATAATAAAGAAGTTACATGCAGTTGAAACCTTAGGAAGTACTACCGTTATCTGTTCGGATAAAACCGGTACCTTGACCCAGAATGAAATGACAGCTAAAAAAGTATTTGTCAATAAAAAAACATACTCTATTTCTGGGGAAGGTTATAAACCTCAGGGCGATTTTACCATTGACAATTCAAACTGCGAGCCTTTAACTGATCCGGATTTAAAAATGCTACTGACCATAGGCATGTTATGCAATGATGCAAAACTTGAAGAAAGTGGTACCGACACAGAAAAGACCTGGCGTATAATAGGAGACCCCACCGAAGGGTGTTTAGTGGTTGGAGCGGCAAAAGCGGGCCTTTCCTTGAAGGAATTGAGTGAAACCATGCCCCGACTCCAGGAAATACCCTTTGACTCCGAGCGCAAGCGTATGACAACTTTTCACCCTCATGAGCATGGATATATAGCCTATATAAAGGGCGCTCCTGATGTTATGCTCAATTTATCAAGTAAAATATTAAAAAACGGTGAGGTCTTTGATATTACCGATGATGACCGAAAACAGATTTTAGAAATAAATCACGATATGGCTTCCCAAGCCTTAAGAGTCTTGGCCTTTGCGTTCAAATTACAAAATGAAATTCCCAAAGATTTAAGCCCTGATGAAGTTGAAAAAGATATGACATTTGTCGGTCTTATCGGTATGATAGACCCTGCAAGGCCCGAGGCAAGAGAAGCCATAAGTATATGTAGGGATGCCGGTATCAGACCCGCAATGATAACCGGGGATTATAAAGACACCGCTGAGGCCATCGCTCGGGAGCTGGGCATGATTGATATGGGTTCCAAGGTTCTTACAGGGACCGAGCTTGACTTGATGAGTGATCAGCAATTAATCTCTGTTGCTAACGAAGTTTCGGTTTATGCTCGAGTTTCGCCCATCCATAAACTGAGAATTGTAGATGCAATAAAGCAAAATGGCCATATAGTAGCTATGACCGGTGACGGTGTAAACGATGCCCCTGCCCTTAAAAAAGCCGACATAGGTATTGCAATGGGAATTACCGGAACCGATGTTGCTAAAGAAACCGCTGAAATGATCCTTACTGATGATAACTTTGCCAGTATTGTCGCTGCCGTGGAAGAAGGCAGGGTTATATATTCCAATATACGTAAATTCATTTTTTTTCTCTTATCATGCAATATCGCAGAGATACTGATTATCTTTGTAGCTATGGCAATTGGTTTACCTGTACCTCTTAAACCGATTCAGCTCTTGTGGCTGAACTTGTTAACTGACGCGTTCCCCGCCTTGGCTTTGGGAATGGAAGCGAAAGAACCAGATATCATGAAAAAAATGCCCAGAAAACCCAATGAGCCTATTATGGATAAACGGATGAAATGGCAAATTGCCATACAAAGTATTTTCATGACAGTGGCGGTTTTAAGTATATTTGTATTTTCATTGAATAATAATCCAAATCTGGAAGTTGCTCAGACCTATGCTTTTACCACTTTAATCTTCAGTGAACTTCTAAGAGCTTATACATCTCGTTCTGAAACTCTCTCAGTATTTAGAATAGGTTTTTTCAGTAATAAATTTATGGTGGGGGGCACACTTATTTCTTTCTTGTTACTACTGCTAGTAATATATGTTCCTGGCTTAAGAGAGATATTTGATACGGTAAAACTTTCTTTTTACGACTGGGATATAATAGTACTCTTTGGAATAATTCCTTTCATAGCCGCAGAAATTAGTAAAATATTTTTGAGAACAAAATAAAAAAGAACCTGATTTGGGCTCTTCTTTATTGTAATTTGAATACCAAATATTTCCATAAACACTTCCCCTTTAGGGATAATTTGAGAAGTTATGCGGTTAGCGGACCATTCAGTGAGCCTTAAGGCTCTGCTAGTAAATGCCTTATAGAGCTAAGGCAAACCACCCGTTAAACGGGTGGTTTTAATTTTGTATCTTGACATCTCTTGCAATATCCATAAAATTTTACCATGTGATCCATCACCGTAAAATTATTATTTTTGTTAATTTTTTGCTCCAGCTCGTCTAATAAATCGTCATCAAATTCATAAACAGTTCCGCACTTGATACAGATCAAATGATGGTGTTGATGTCTTTGATCTTCGCTCAATTCATACCTATAACATCCATCGTTGAAGTTTAGTTTTTTTATTATATTAAAATTATTAAATAATTGTAAAGTTCTATATATAGTAGCAAGACCTACATCGGGAGATTTACCTTTGACCAAATCATAAATATCTTCCGTGCTCAAATGTTTTGACTGATTATCTATAAGCACCTCAAGTGTAGCTCTCCTTTGTGGGGTAAGTTTGCACTCTTTTTCTTTCAACTTCTCTTCTATCAGCCTTATCTTGTATTTTTTTTCTTCATCTGCCACTAGAAAACACCACCTCTGACCAATTACTTTTTCGTATATAGTATATTGCAAGTAATATTCATTGTCAAGAATTTAAAATTTTATAAATACCGCATCGGATATGTTTTCTATCTCGCTTGTTTGACAGCAAACAAAAAATCATTTTTCCCAAACCCTCTCAATCGTTC